>NZ_JBFUEO010000011.1:0-95407 GCF_056403935.1 Pedococcus sp. P2_E4
GGGTGAGCCGGCCCGCGCGCCGGGTGAGCCGGCCCGCGCGCCGGGTCAGCCGCCGGCGAGCTGGGTGAGGAACGCCTTCGCGACCGGCGCCGCGACGCTGCCGCCGCTCTTGCCTCGCTCGACCAGCACCGCGAACGCCACGTCTCCCTGGTAGCCCACGAACCAGGCGTGGGTCTCGGGCGGGTTCTTGGTGCCGAACTCGGCGGTCCCCGTCTTGCCGCGGACCTGACCACCCGGGGTCCCGCGCAGGACGGTCGCGGTGCCCTGGCTGACCACCTCGCCCATGAGCGTGCGCAGCTGGCCCACGACGGTGGCGTCCAGGGGTTTGGGGGAGCGGTCCGCCCCGTCGGGCGCCGGCTTGGTCACGATGGCGGGCGCGATGGCCGAGCCCCGGGCGACGTTGGCGGCGAGCACCGCCATGGCCAGGGGTGAGGCGACGTCGCGACCCTGCCCGATGCTGGCGGCGGCCCTGTCGGTCTTGCCGTTGTTGGTGGGGATGTCGGCATCGGCAGCGTTCGCCACACCCAGCGTCTTGGCCCACCCTGTCAGCCCGAGCTCGTCGGCGGCCTTGTTGAGGTCGTCATCGGCGAGCTTCGTCGACAGGGCCACGAAGGCGGTGTTGCACGAGTGCGCGAAGTCCGTGGTGAAGTCGGGGCTGCCGAGTGACTCCCCCTCGTAGTTCTTGTACGAGCGGCCGTCCACCACGAACGTCTTGGGGCAGTCGACCGAGGTCCCCGGGGTGACCTTGCCGCCGGTGAGCAGGGCGTACGTGGTGGCGATCTTGAACGACGACCCCGGCGGGTAGCGACCCGTGAGCGCGCGGTCGAAGCCGAGGGCCGGCGAGTTGGCGGAGGCCAGGACGTCGCCGGTCTTCACGTCGACCGCGACGAGCGCCGAGGGCACGTCCTTGGTGCCCTTCAGCGCCGCCTCAGCGGCGTCCTGCACCTGCTCGTCGAGGGTGGTCGAGACGTCGGCGCCGTCCACCGCGGCCTTCTCGAAAAGGACCGTGTCGGGAGCGGCGCTCGAGGTGACCTTGACCCCGGGCGTGCCGCCGAGGACCGCGTCGTACTGGCCCTGGAGCCCGCTGACCCCGGCAAGGTCGCCCGCGGCATACCGGCCCTTGCTCTTGTCGACGAGCTCGGCGCTCACGGCGCCGTACGAGCCCAGCAGCGGCTGGGCGAACGTGCGCGACTTGGCCAGCGGCTGTTCGCGCACCGGGTAGATGACCCCGGTCAGCGCGTCCAGTGCGGACTGGCGCTCGTCGAAGTCGGCCTGGCGGTACGTGATGACGGGGATGGGCGCCTTGCTGCCGGCCTTCGTGGCGGCCTCGAGCTTCTTCACGAGAGACCCGGCCGGCTCGTCTGTGAGCTTCTCGAGCTTCGTGACCGAGTCCTTGGTTGCCCGGGCAGGGTCGATCTGCACGGGGTAGACCTTGCCGATCGGTGCGAGCGGCTTGCCGTCGCCGTCGAGCAGCTCGCCACGGTCGCCCCACGTGCGGGACGCGACGAGGCGGTCGTTCGCGCCGATCGAAGGGCTCCACCACGTGCCCTTGGCGGGGGGCGAGATCGCCCACCCTTGCGCAGCCTTGGTGGCGGAGACCGTGACGTCGTAGCTCCAGGGGACACCGCCAGCGAGGTTCCACGTCACGTGGACGGTGCCGGTGGCGCGGTCCCCGGTGCGCCGTATGCCGTCGGCCTCGGCCGTGACCGGACCGGAGCCGAGGCCGGACGTGGCGGTCGTGAACGCCTTGCCGACGGCCTCGGGCGTGCTCCCGGCGAAGCGCAGCCCGGGTGTCGTGAACGTGCGCGTGGACCACGCCGTGGCGAACGAGGTGAGCTGCGCGCTGGCGGCCCTGTCGGCTTCGCGCTCGGCCGACGTGTGTCGCCACCACAGTCCGCCCCCGGCAGCCGCCGCCACCAGGACCCCGGCCGTCACCGCCCCCACCACCGCACGTCTCCGCATTGCTCCATCAAACCCCACGGCGCTCGCGCCCGGCTTGGGAGGTTTGTCATGGTGCCCAGCCGTTGCGAGCGGAACACGGTGCGTCCCGGGGACAACCGGATCGGTCCGTGGGGCGTCGGTGGAGGAGGAGCGCAACCCCCGGCCGTACAGGCTGCGCCCGTACACTCAGCCCGGCGACGTCGTCGCGACAGCCTTCGTGGCGCCCAGCCCAGCGGTGCCACGGACGCTCAGATCTGGATCAGTGAGGTGCATGTGAGCGAGCCCACCAACGGCTCCGCGGATGATGGTCGTGATGACCAGTCCGCGTCGGACTCCACTCGGGGTGACGCGCAGAGTCGCTCCGAGCGACGGGCAAACCGGCAGGGTGCTGGGACACACCGCCACCCGTGGGTGCGGCGGGCCGTCATCGGGGTCTGCGCCCTGCTGGTGGTGGCCCTGGTCCTCGGGATCGGCGCCTACCTCAAGCTGACCGGCAACATCAACCGGCTCGACATCTCCGGTGCGCTGGGCAACCGGCCGCAGCAGGCCGCGACCACCGACGCCCAGACCAACCTGACGCCGCTCAACATCATGGTGATGGGCTCGGACTCGCGCGAGGGCACCAAGCTCGGCCAGGGCCAGACCGAGTACGGCATGACCGGCAACCGGTCCGACACCAACCTGATCGTGCACCTGTCGGCGGACCGCAAGTCGGCGATCGTGGTCTCGATCCCGCGCGACTCGATGACGAAGGCGCCGCGGAACTGCCAGAACAAGGCCGACACGGTCGACAACGGCGTCATCCGCCAGTGGAACCAGAACTTCACGCTGGGCGGGCCCGCCTGCACCATCAAGGCGTTCGAGGGCCTGACCGACATCTACATCGACCACTTCGTCGTCATCGACTTCCGCGGCTTCCAGTCCATGGTCGACGCCCTGGGTGGCGTCACGGTCTGCACCCCCGTGGCGATCAACGACAAGGACAGCCACCTGGTCCTGAAGGCCGGTAAGACCAGGGTCAACGGCAGGCAGGCGCTGGGCTACGTCCGCGTCCGCAAGACCGTCGGTGACGGGTCGGACCTCGGCCGCATCGACCGGCAGCAGGCGTTCCTGTCGTCGGTCATCCAGGAGGCCACCAAGTCCTCCCTGCTGCTGCGGCCCGATCGGCTGTTCCGGTTCCTCAACGCCGCCACGTCCGCGATGACGACGGACAAGAACCTCGACGTCGGCGAGATGCGTGACATCGCCCAGAGCGTGGCGCGGATCGGCACCGACCAGATCCGGTTCGTCAAGCTGCCGACCGAGACCTACCCGGCCGACCCGAACCRCGTGCAGTGGACGCCGGCGGCCGAGACGATCTGGAAGGCCCTCCGCACGGACAAGCCGCTCCCGGGCACCAAGGTCCCCTCGGGGACCACCAGCTCCACGCCGTCGCCGTCGTCCACCACGGAGCCGCCGCTGACCGTCAGCCCCGGCGACATCCAGGTCCGCGTGTCGAACGACTCGGGAGTGCCGGGCCTGGCCAGGCAGGCGGCGACCGACCTCGAGGTCCAGGGCTTCCGGATCGCCTCCTACGTCACCGGCACCGGCAAGACGAGCGAGGGCGTCGTCGTGCGTTACGGACCCGGCATGGAGCAGGCGGCTCGCACCGTCGCGGCCGTGTTCCCCGGAGCCCAGGCGCGCGAGGACAAGCTGCTCGGGTCCGTGATCGAGCTCAGCATGGGCACCAACTCGCCGCAGGCGGTCGAGATCCCCAACCGCCTCGGCACGACCCCGCTGCCCAAGCCGTCCGTCACCGCGACCGCCCCGGCCAGCGGCTCGACGGCGACGGTCGAGGCCCGGGCGGCGTCCGAGGACATCTGCAGCTGATCGCCCCCGCGCCAGGTGGGTGCGGGGCGATTTTGCTCGGGCGTATGGGGTGCGGATACCCTGTGCGGGCTCGGTTCGCCGGGCGTGGAGGCGTCGCCTAGTCCGGTCTATGGCGCCGCACTGCTAATGCGGTTTGGGTTTATCGCCCATCGAGGGTTCAAATCCCTCCGCCTCCGCCACGCGAAGAAGGACCCGACAGCTTTTCGTCGGGTCCTTCTTCGCGTGGTCTCGGCGACGTGCGGGATGAGCCCAGCCCACCGGAGTACGCCTGACCCACGACGTTTCGTGGGCCAGGCGCACACAAGTCGGCCGGGCGCGGACCAGCCCTGGCGCGCGCAGCCGGCTCCCCGTCATACGAAATGGCCATAGGCGTCCCTTCCATGGGGCGCGTTCCCAGCACGGTGGCGATTTGCGATCCTGGAACCCAAGAAGCCGGGGGAGTCGTGGCGTCTAGGACAAGTGAGGGCGCGCTCTGGGTTCCCGGGGCGGTCGTGCCCCTGGAGCCGGTCAGCAGCCGGTGGGCCTGCACCACCACGATCCGATGGGTCGCGCACGCGAACGGCAAGGTGGGAGAGCCCGGCCACGACGTCGAGCTCGGGGCGATGCACGGGCCCGCGCGGGTACTGGTGGTCGCGGGGTCACGAGTGGCCTACCCGGCGCTCGGGGACCAGAGGCAGCGAGCCACGCAGCTGCTCACGTCCCTCCCAGGCCTGCAGCACCGGTCCCCTCGTGAACTGCGGAGCCTCCATGACGCGTGGCAGGACCCCTCTGCCTGGGATGCCCGTGAAATCGTGGTCGACGGGGACCTCGTCGAGGCCAGTCACTGGGCGTCGCCCAGCGGCGAATGGTGCGCTGTCGCCCGAACGGGGGAGCACCGGGTGCACCTCGCCGTGGCCGGCATCGCGCTGGAGGACCTCCAGGTGGGCGCGGTGCAGGAGTGGGCCCGTATGGCGTGAACCTTGGCCAGCCTCAGTTCGCCTCCACCATCGGCCGACTGGCTGCGAAGGTCCTCCCTGCGTGGGAGGCCTACGACATCGGCACCTGACTGCTGCGCAACCCACTCGAGTGCGCTGGTGACTCGGGGGAGCTCGTCCTCACCGAATGCTGAGCGTCGGGGCGGAACATCCAGGACCGCATCGCGACGAACCGGACCACGGTGGAGGCCGCGGTGGCCACGCCGACCACTGCGGTCGCGACGGCGGTGGCCGGGTCCGGCGAGACGAGGTGCAGCAGGCCGAGGGCCCCGGCCGTCATGAGCCAGGTGAGTCCGAACACCGCCAGCCCTTGGGCCTGGTGCCGGGCCGCACCGACGCCCTGGACGCCGAAGGTCCACCGGCGGTTGAGGGCGGTGTTGAAGAACGTCGCGAGCAGCAGCGCCGTCGCGTTGGCCAGCTGCGAGGACCCGGTGGCAGCGGTCAGCGTCGCGAAGAGCCCGAGGTGGACGGCAGTGCTGGCCACCCCGACGGCAGCGAACCGGCGCAGCTGTCGCCACGTCCCGGTGCCGGGTTCGGTGCGCCCGATGCGTGCCGCGAGTTCGGCCACCGGCAGCCGGCCGCTCGACAGCCCGCGCCGGAGCCGGTGGACGCCGCGCAGGTCGTCGAGGGCGGTGCTGACGACGTCGACCCGTGAGTCGGGGTCGTCGAACCAGTCGACGGGCACCTCGTGGATCCGCAGTCCGGAGCGCTCGGCCAGCACGAGCAGCTCGGTGTCGAAGAACCACGTCGGGTCCTCGACGAGCGGCAGGAGCTCGGCGGCGACGTCAGCCCGGATCGCCTTGAAGCCGCACTGCGCGTCGCTGAACCGGGCGCCGAGCGCTCCGCGCAGGATGAGGTTGTAGCCGCGCGAGATGACCTCGCGCCTGGCTCCCCGCACGACCCGCGACCCGTGCGCCAGCCGGGAGCCGATCGCGAGGTCGGAGTGACCCGACATCAGCGGTGCCACGAGCGGCCAGAGGGCGTCGAGGTCGGTGGACAGGTCCACGTCCATGTAGGCCAGGATCGGGGCGTCCGAGGCGAGCCAGACGGCCTTGAGCGCCCGACCTCGACCCTTCTGCGCGAGCTCCACCAGCTCCACGCCGGCGAGCTCGGCGACCAGCCCCGACGCGACCACGGTGGTCGCGTCGGTGCTGGCGTTGTCGGCCACGGTGATGCGGAACGGGTAGGGGAACGTCGCCACGAGGTGCTGGTGCAGCCGGCGGACGCAGGCGGCGACCGTGTGCTCCTCGTTGTGGACCGGGATGACGACGTCGAGCACCGGGCTGGTCATCACTGCCTCCTCAGGTGGTCTGGGTGGTGGCGTCGGTGGAGCTCTCTGCCGTTGCGCCGCTCAGGGGCTGCGTGAGGTCGTAGAACGTGGAACCGCCGATCGTCACCGAGGTGAAGTTGGCCGCGACCCACGTCGCGATCTCGGACCCGGTGCCGCTGCCGCCCATGCCACCTCCGGGGCCGCCTCGGCCGGAGCCGCCGCTGGCCGCGAAGTAGTGGATCTGGCCGTCGGCGACGTACTGCTGGAACTGCGCCAGCGTCGGGGACGGGTCGCTGCCGTTGAACCCGCCGATCGCCATGACCGGCAGTCCGGTGCCGAGCTGGAGCCCGGCTGCGTTCTGCGACCCGACGGCCGCCGCCACCCAGCGGTAGCTGTCGGCGTCGGACGAGAGCGCGCTGACGACCTCGGTGCTCGGCGTCGAGGCGTCGAGCAGGCCACCCATTCCGCCTGCGGCGCGGCCCGTGCCCTGGGTGCCACCCTGCACTCCCTGCGGCGGGGCGCCGAGGCCACCACCCGGCATACCGCCACCGCCGGGGGTGCCGCCGCCGGGGCCACCACCGGCGGTGCTCGGGCCGGCGGTCACGATCGAGCCCGTGTGCGCCGTGCGCACGGTGTCGACGCTGTAGGCCGCGGGGCCGGCCAGCGCCGCGACGAGGGCGCCTGCGATGACGAGCGGGACCGCGCGCCGGTGCAGCTGCGTGACGATGAGCAGCAGGAGGGCGCTCGCGAGGCCGACGACCAGGACGCCGATACGCAGCACGCTGGTCCAGTCGGTGCGCGTGAGGAGGACGAACGACCAGGTCGCAGCGACCGCCGTCGCGACCGCCAGGGTGGTGCTGCCGACCGTCCGGGCGCGGTGCTCCCACGCCTCCGCGGCTCCCATCCCCACGAGGGCGGCGATCGCAGGAGCCAGTGCGACGGTGTAGTACTCGTGGAAGATCCCCGCCATCAGGGAGAACGTCACCAGCGTGACGAGGAGCCACCCGCCCCAGACCACGTATGCCGCGCGGCGGGCGTCCGGGCGCGGCGCACGACCGCGCAGGAAGAGGCCGACAGCTAGGAGGACCAGCGCCGAGGGGATCAGCCACGAGATCTGGCCGCCGATGGAGGAGCTGAACATCCGGCCCAGGCCGGTGGCGCCCCACCCGTTGCCGCCGCCGACCGAGCCGGTCTCGTTGCCGCTGATCCGACCGAGCCCGTTGTAGCCGAACGTGACGGACAGGAACGAGTTGTCCTGCGAACCGCCGATGTAGGGACGCATGCTGGCCGGGACGAGCTCGACGATGGCGACCCACCACCCGGCCGACAGCACCATGGCGGCCGTGCCGAGGAGTGCGCCCGTGATGCGGCGTCGGAGCGCCGTGTCGGCGAAGAGCAGGTACGCCAAGCCGAAGGCCGGCACCACGAGCAGGACCTGCAGCGCCTTGGTGAGGAAGCCGAGCCCGATGAGGACGCCGACGGTGGCGAACCACCTGGCCGAGCCCTGCTCGATCGACTTCATGGTGGCCCAGGCGCCGAGCGCCATGAGCAGGACGAGGAGCGCGTCGGGGTTGTTGAACCGGAACATCAGCACGGCCACGGGGGTCAGGGCCATCACCAGCCCACCGACCAGCCCGGCGGCCGCCCCGAAGTGGCGCTTCACCGTCGCGTAGACGACCCCGACCGTTGCGACGCCCATCAGCACCTCGGGCAGAAGGATCGCGAACGAGCTGAGACCCAGGATGCGGACCGACAGTGCCATCGCCCAGAGCGAGGCCGGCGGCTTGTCGACGGTGATCGAGTTGCCAGCGTCCGAGGAGCCGAAGAAGAAGGCCTTCCAGCTCTCGCTGCCCGCCTGCACGGCGGCGGAGTAGAACGAGTTCGCGTAGCCGTTGGCGGTCAGGTTGTAGAGGTAGAACGCAGCAGTGGCAAGGAGCAGGCCGAGCAGGGCCGGTCGCGCCCAGGACGGGTCGCCCTCAGGTCCGCGCCACCAGCGCTGGACCAGGCCCGGAGAGGCGGTGCTGGCGGTCGCCGGGCTCGCCGGTGCGGTCGTCGTGTCGCGCGGCGCGGCAGCGGATCCCGAGGGGCCGGATGCGGAGTCGCGGTGCAGGGTCATGGTGTCCATGGGCTCCACCGTGGGGCCGGTCCCTGTGCAGTCCCTGTGGTGCCCCTGAGCCCCTGTGATGAGGGAGAACCGTCAGCGCAACGTGTGGAGGGCTGAACGCAGGTCGGTCTGCGACGTCGACAGCGGCGCGAAGCGCATGACCACCCCCTCGGTGCTGACCAGGGCGATCAGGCCGCCGTCGTCGAGGGCGGTCTCCACCTCCGCCACGTTGCTGGCCGCGTCGAAGAACCACACAGCGGACAGGGGGACCGAGGTGTAGCCGACGGGGGCTCCGAGGGAGGTCAGGCTCTGCGCCATCGTGGTGGGCGGCGGCGCGAACTTGTCTGCGCTCATGTCCCACGCGAGTCCCATGACACCGACCGGCTCCTTGCTGTCGGCGCCGCGACCTGCCGACGTCGCGGCCTGGACGAGACGTGGGAGCTCGCGCTCGACGACTTCGGGGTTGCCGACCACCAGGGCGAGCGGCTGGGGCTTTCTTGTCGACCATGTGAACTGGCCGCCGTCCACGAGCGTCACGGTGAAGTCGGGGACCAGGCGGTTGGGGTCGGAGGCGTCAGCCGGCGTCGAGGGTGTGTAGGGCTGCTCGGTGGGCTCGACCACGTCACCCGGCTTGGCGCCGCATGCGGTGTCCAGCCACGCCACGACGTCTGATGGCGGCGGCGTGAGGTCCGCGGGCTGCGTGGAGCCGAACCGGCGCACGGTGGCGAGGAGCGCGAGCTCCCGCTCCTGGTCGCGGTCGTCCGCGTAGTCCAGCACCGAGACCTGTTGTCTCCCGGTGAACAGCGACACGTCGCCGTCGAGGACGGCGGTGGGCACCCCGAGCACGGACTCGAGGCGGCCGCACCATCCCTCCCCGCCGCGTGGTTGCACCGACACCGTCCTCGTGGACACGACCACGGGGCTCGTGCAGGTGTCGTCGGACATCACGCACGGCCCGTAGTACACCTCGAACGGCGCCAGGTCCGGGCCGGCGGGGTCGGGGGGTGGGACCTCCCACAGGGGGTAGGCGCCCGCGGTGGGCCCGAGGTAGAACACGTCCTTGCCGTGGGCGGCGGCGTCCGCCAGGGCGCTGGTCGCGGCAGCGGGGCTACCCGACTGGGAGCCGCAGGCGGCGGCACCGAGCAGCACGCCGGCAGCTGTCGCTGCGGACGCGATCCGGGGTAGCCACCCAGGAGGGCGCATGGTCGCTCCTTCGACCCCCACATCGTCCGCCCCTGGGACGGGGCAGCGCCATGGCCAATCCGAGCCCCGGCGTGGCCTGCACCTCGGCCCGAGGTCGGACTAGGCAGGCAGGACGACGGTGAACCTGGTGTCTCCGGGCGCGCTCGAGAGCTCGACGCGGCCGCCGTGCGAAGCGGTGACGGCGTCGACGATCGACAGGCCCAGGCCGGTCGAGCCAGCTGCCCGGTTGCGCGCACCGTCGCCTCGGGTGAAGCGCTGGAAGACGTTGCGCTGCAAGGCCTCCGGGATGCCGGGGCCGTCGTCTCGGACCGACACGCGCACCCAGCCGCCATCGGGCTCGATGGACGTGACGACCCGCGTGCCGGCCGGTGTGTGGGTGCGGGCGTTCGCGAGCAGGTTGGCCACCACCTGGTGCAACCTGGCCTGGTCGCCGGTCACCTCGACCGGCTCGTCGGGCAGATCCAGCTCCCAGCGGTGGTCGGGCGCGGCGGCGTGCGCGTCGCTGACGGCATCCATCGCCAGCAGCGAGAGGTCGACAGGTTCGCGGTCCAGTGGACGCCCCGCGTCGATGCGGGCCAGGAGCAGGAGGTCCTCGACGAGCCCCTGCATCCGCAGCGCCTCCGACTCGACGCGCGTGAGCGCGTGGGTGACCGACGCGGGCACGGGATCGCGCTCGCGACGGGACAGCTCGGCATACCCCCGGATCGAGGCGAGCGGCGTGCGCAGCTCGTGCGAGGCGTCGGCGACGAACTGGCGCACCCGCTGTTCGCTCTCGTGGCGGGCCTGGAGTGCGCCCTCGACGTTGTCGAGCATGTTGTTGAGCGCCAGACCGACCTGACCCACCTCGGTGCGCGGGTCGGTGTCGGGCTCTGGGATGCGCTCGGCCAGCGCGACCGCGCCGGAGTCGAGCTTGAGGTTCGAGACCTTGGTGGCCATGTGGGCCACGCGTTGCAGCGGCGCCAGGTTGCGACGGACCAGCCACAGGCCACCCGCCGACACGATGACGAACCCGACGATGGTCCCGCCGGCCACGAGGGTCACCATCGTGGCGACGGTCTGGTTCATCCCCGCCACCGGCAGCCCGCTGATGACGGTGTCACCGTCGACGGACTGACCGGCCGCGACGCGGTAGTCGCCGAGCCCGGGCACCTCGACGGTCTTGGGGCTCGACCCGATGCTGGCCGCGTTCAGGGCCGCGATCTGCGCCGCAGTGAGGGTGTCGGTGGTGCGGTCGTGCTCCACCCGGCTCTGCGTCGCCACCCCGTTGCTGATCCGCAGGAAGAGGGACTCACCACCGGCGCCGGGTGGCCCACCCGGGCCGTCTCCGTCGCCGGGTCGGCCGCGGTCAGGTCCGCCGGCCCGAACGAGGCTGGCGGTGACGCCCTGGTCGAGCTGGCGCTGGAGGCTCTGGTGGAGCAGGAAGACGGTGAGGGCGCCGGATGCCAGCGTGACGGCGAGGAAGAGCCCGACCACGGTGGCGACGAGCTTGGTGCTCAGCGACCACGCGGCCGGGTGCAGCCGCGAGCGGGCTGCTCCGGCGACGGCGCTGGGGCTCATGCCGCGGGCTTGAGGACGTACCCGACGCCGCGCATCGTGTGGATCATCGGCTCGCGGCCGGCATCGATCTTCTTGCGCAGGTAGGAGATGTAGAGCTCGACGACGTTGGCCTGGCCACCGAAGTCGTAGTTCCACACCCGGTCGAGGATCTGGGCCTTAGACAGCACGCGCTTGGGGTTGCGCATGAGGTAGCGCAGCAGCTCGAACTCCGTTGCGGTCAGCTGGATCTGGTCGCCTGACCGGGTCACCTCGTGGGAGTCCTCGTCCATCGTGAGGTCGCCGACGACGATGACCGACGAGGACTCGTCGGCGACGACGGCGGTGCGCCGCATCAGCGCCCGCAGCCGCGCCACGACTTCCTCGAGGCTGAACGGCTTGGTCACGTAGTCGTCGCCACCAGCGGTCAGGCCAGCCACCCGGTCCTCGACGGCGTCCTTGGCCGTGAGGAACAGCACGGGCACGGTGGGGTTGTCGCCGCGCATCCGGCGCAGCACCTCCAGCCCGTCGAAGTCGGGGAGCATCATGTCGAGCGCCACCGCGTCCGGCTGGAACTCCCGGGCGGCGCGCACCGCGGCGACGCCGGTGGCGGCGGTCCGGACCTCCCAGCCCTCGTACCGCAGGGCCATGCTGAGCAGCTCGGTGAGGTTGCTCTCGTCGTCGACGACGAGGACGCGGACGGGGGAGCCGTCGAGCCGCTGGAGCCGGGCGGAGGCGGACTGCTGCGTGTTCATGTCCCCAAGGAAACCACCGGAACCTTGTGTGCCGCCCCCGCGCAGGCTGTGTGGATCCTGTGAGCCCTCTGTGCCCGATGCTCAGCGCCCCGACACGTCGCGCACAGGGCTCGCACAGCCACCGGGACCAGCGTGGTCGCCATGACCCACGAACACCCAGAGACGCCGGAGGACACCTCCACCCGCACCGACGACACCGCCCCCCTCGGGTGGGCGGTCACCCAGTCCATGCCGTATGCCGGGCCGGCACCGACCGCACCGACCGCACCGACCGAGGCGCCGGCTGCGCCCGTGGCGCCACCCGCCGCACCCGCCACGGGCGAGGGCGAGCCCGAAGGCTCGGGGAGCGCACCCCATACGGCCCCTGCGCTCGACCCGCCCACGTGGACCGGGCGCAAGACGGCCATCGCCGCGGCCCTCGCCATCGGCATCTCCTCCGTGGGCGCGGTCGGTGCCGCGGCCGCGCTGCCGGCAGGGACGGTGCTCGGTGACAGCGGCCAGGTACAGCGGGGCGGCCTCGGACCCGGCGGACAGGGCGGACCCGGCGGCCGAGGCGGTCAGGGTGGCCCGAGTGGGTTCGGCGGGCAGGCGCCCGCGGCACCCGGTGCGAGCACGACATGAGTGTGCTCGGGGCGCTGCCCCACCTCCCGCTGTTCGGCCGACGGCCGCGTGCCCGGCTCCAGCCGCGAAACCCGTTGCCGGGCAAGGACCTCAGCGCCTTCCCCGTCTGCGGGTCGGTGCGCCCCTCGGCCTCGCAACGCGCGCTCTCGGGATGACGGTCAGGGACGGATCTCGCCCGACCCCCGGATGACGAGCTCCGGCTGGAGCACGATGTGCTGGGGCACCGAGACGTCGCCGTCGATCCGCGCGAAGAGCCGGCGGGCCACCTCGAAGCCGATGGCCCGCACGTTCTGGCGGATCACGGTGAGCGGCGGGTCCACGATGTCCGCGAGCGGGAAGTCGTCGAAGCCGACGAGGGCGACCTTCCCGGCCACACCCCGGTGGTGCAGCGCCCGGATCGCTCCCGTTGCCAACGAGTTCCGTGCCGCGAAGACTGCGGTCGGCGGGTCGTCGGAGTCCAGGAGCGCGACCGTGGCACGGAGGGCGTCGTCCGGGGAGCGCACGTCCATGGACACCAGCTTCGGGTCCATCGGGATGCCCGCCTCGGCATGGGCGGCGTAGTACCCCTCGAGGCGCGTCGCGGCCGTGTGGATCGAGGTCAGGTCACCGAGGATCGCGATCCGCCTGTGGCCGTGGCCGATGAGGTGATCGACAGCGAGCCGCGCGCCGAGGACGTTGTCGACCGTGACCGAGTCGGCGTCGACCCCCTGCGGGGTGCGGTCGACGAACACGACGGGCAGCCCGTTGCGGATCTCCTCGGCGAGGTAGTCCTGGCGCTCGGTCGCCGGCATGAGCAGCAGGCCGTCGACACGTCGACGGACCAGTCCCTCGACGAGCAGGCGCTCGCGGTCGGGCTCCTCGTCGAGGCTGGAGGCGACGATGACGACGTCACGGGAGCGCGCCTCGTCCTCTAGGCTGCGCAGCAGGCTCGACGAGAAGCTGTTGCTCACGTCCTGGAGCAGCGCGCCGACCATCGCGGTGCGGCCGTGGGACCGCCGCAGGTTGCTGGCGGCGAGGTTGTGGCGGTAGCCGAGTTGACCCACGGCTTTCTCGACGCGGACCTTGACCTCGGGGGACACGCCCAGCTCGCGGTTCACGACGCGAGAGACCGTCTTCAGGCTCACGCCGGCGAGGGCGGCGACGTCGCGCATGGTGGCGCGGGGGCGGCGTCCGGTATCTGACATCGATGTCAAGATCGGGTCTTCCTTCGCTCTGAAGCATTGACTTTGGGCTCAAGGGCGACTACACACTGTCTTGACAACGTTGTCAAGAGCGGCACAGCCGCAAGAGAGGGGATCATTCCCATGACCCGTACGACCCTCAGCCCACTGGCTCGCCGCACGCTCGCCGTGACCCTGGCCGCCTCCACCGCCCTCGCGCTCGGCGCCTGCAACCGCGAGAGCCCGTCGGCCTCGAGCAGCGGCGGCGAGGCGCCCGTGGGAGTCACCCTCATCACGAAGGACTCGACCAACCCGTTCTTCGTCGCCATGCAGAAGGGCGCCAAGGCCGACGCCGCCAAGAACAACGTCAAGCTGACCGTCGCCTCCGGCAAGCAGGAGGGTGACGACCAGGGCCAGATCACGGCCATCGAGGACGCCATCGCACGCGGCGACAAGGGCATCCTCATCACGCCGATGAGCACCGGCGTCAACGCGGCCATCAAGAAGGCTCGCGACGCGAAGCTCTTCGTCATCGCGCTCGACACGCCGCCCGACCCGGCTGACACCGTCGACATCACGTTCGCCACGGACAACCGCAACGCCGGCAAGCTCGACGGCCAGTGGGCGGCAGCCCAGCTCGACGGCAAGCCGGCCGTCATCGCCCTGCTCGACCTGTTCACCGACAAGATCGTCTCGGTCGACTACAACCGCGACCAGGGCTTCCTCGAGGGCATGGGCATCGACGTCGCCGACGGCAAGAAGAACGCCGACGAGGCCAAGACCGGCAAGTACACCGCCGGCAAGGGCGGCGACTACACGATCGTCTGCAACGAGGCCAGCAACGGAGCCGAGGACGGTGGCCGCACGGCCATGGAGAAGTGCCTGGCGAAGAACCCCAACATCAACCTCGTCTACACGATCAACGAGCCCGCGGCCGTCGGCGCCAACGCTGCGCTCAAGGCAGCCAACAAGACCGCCACGATCGTCTCGGTCGACGGTGGCTGCGCCGGCGTCTCGAACGTCAAGAGCGGGGTCATCGGGGCCACGGCCCAGCAGTACCCGCTGAAGATGGCGACGCTCGGCATGGAGGCCATCGCCAAGATCGCCCGAGGCGGGGAGAAGCCCAAGGTCACCGAGGGCCTCGACTTCTTCGACACCGGCGTCGCGCTGGTGACCGACAAGAAGACCGACGGCATCGACAGCATCTCCTCCGACGAGGGTGCCAAGATCTGCTGGGGCAACTGACCATGAGCACCGAGGTCACCAGTGCGGCCGCCGAGTTCGCTCGGCGGCAGCACTCCCCCGTGCAGAGGATCCAGCACCAGCTCCACGGGAAGCCGTGGCTGAGCCCGCTGTTCCTGCTGCTGGTCGCGGTCGTCGCCTTCTTCATCGCGACACCGACGTTCCTCACCGCGAACTCGATGGGCATCCTGCTCCAGCAGACCGCGGTGGTGGCGGCCCTCGCGGTGGGTCAGACCCTGGTCATCCTCACGGCCGGCATCGACCTGTCGGTCGGCGCCGTCATGGTCCTGTCGATGATGGTGATGGCCTCGCTGGCCCGCGACGACGGCATGCCGGGCATCCTGGCGCTGCTCATCGGCGTCGCCCTGGCCACCGTTGCCGGCCTGCTCAACGGGCTGCTGGTCACGCGGATCAACCTCCCACCGTTCATCGTCACCCTGGGCACGCTCAGCATCTTCACCGCGATCGCGCTGCTCTACTCCGGCGGTGAGAGCATCCAAGCCGACCACCTGCCCCGGCTGCTGAACTTCCTCGGTGAGGGGTTCGGGATCGGAGGCGTCCGGCTGACGTGGGGCATCGTCGTGGTCATCCTGATCTACGTCGTGATGGGGTTCGTCCTGTCCCAGACCGCCTGGGGCCGCTACGTCTACGCGGTCGGTGACGACGCCGAGTCGGCCCGCCTGTCGGGTGTGCCGAGCAAGCGGATCCTGCTGGCCGTCTACACGGTGGCCGGCCTCATCTACGGCATCGCTGCCTGGATCCTCATCGGGCGAGCGGGAGCAGCCACGCCCAACGCGGCGCCGGACGCCAACCTCGCCAGCATCACCGCCGTCGTCATCGGCGGGACCAGCCTCTTCGGGGGCCGGGGTCGGCTCGTCGGCACCCTCATCGGGGCGCTCATCGTGCAGACCTTCGCGTTCGGGCTCTCCCAGCTCGGCGTCGACCAGCAGTGGCGCGTCCTCGCCACCGGCATCCTGGTCATCGTGGCCGTTGCCATCGACCAGTGGATCAGGAAGGTAAAGGCATGAACATCACCCCACGACGTTCTCCGCTCGTCCCTCGCTCCGATACCTCGAGGGGACCCCGATGAGCACCACGGACCTCGAAGTCGCCGTCGGCGGCGTCCCCACGGGCAAGGAGTCCATCTACGCCCAGGACCCCGTGATGTCGGCCCGCAAGCTCGTCATCACCTTCGGTCGCGTCGTCGGCCTCGACGGCGTCGACCTCGACCTCTATCCGGGTGAGGTGCTGGCGGTCATCGGTGACAACGGCGCCGGGAAGTCGACCCTCATCAAGTGCCTCACCGGGGCCTATGTCCCCGACTCGGGCGAGATCACGATGGGTGGTCAACCGGTCAGCTTCAAGAAGCCCCAGGACGCCCGCGATGCGGGGATCGAGACGGTCTACCAGCAGCTGGCGGTGATCCCGGCACTCGACATCGCGAGCAACCTCTACCTCGCTCGTGAGGAGCGTCGCAAGGGACCGCTCGGCTCCGTGCTGCGCATGCTCGACAAGAGCGGCATGGAGAAGCGGGCGGGCCAGTCGGTCCAGGACCTCGGCATCCAGACGATCCAGAACATGGGTCAGGCCGTCGAGACCCTGTCGGGTGGCCAGCGCCAGGCTGTCGCCGTGGCCCGTGCGGCTGCGTTCGGGAGCAAGGTCGTCGTCCTCGACGAGCCGACCGCCGCCTTGGGCGTCAAGGAGTCGGGCATGGTGCTCGACATGGTCAAGCAGCTGCGCGAAAAGGGGCTGTCGATCATCCTCATCAGCCACAACATGCCGCACGTGTGGGAGGTCGCGGACCGCATCCACATCCAGCGGCTCGGTGGCCGGGCCGGTGTCATCACGCCGCAGACCCATGACATGGGCGAGGGCGTGGCGATCATGACGGGAGCCAAGAAGCTGGAGTCCGCGGCATGAGCGGGACCATCGTCGTCGGTTACATCCCCACTCCCGAGGGGGTCGCGGCCTTCGAGCGAGCCAAGGCTGAGGCGCTCCTGGTCGGGGCCTCGTTGGTGGTGGTCAACACCGGACAGAGCGGGAACTTCGCCTCCACGTCCTTCGCGACGCCCCAGGACATCGACGCCATCGAGGCCGAGCTGACCGAGGCCGGCATCGAGCACGAGGTGACCCAGTCGACCGGTGCGCTGGCGCCGGCCGAGGAGATCCTGCGGGTCGCCGCGGAGAAGTCGGCGGACCTCATCGTCATCGGGGTCCGTAAGCGGACGCCGGTCGGCAAGCTCTTCCTGGGCAGCACCTCCCAGCAGGTCCTGCTCGATGCCAACTGTCCGGTGCTCGCGGTCAAGGCGACAACCTGACTCCGCAGGACGCGGTCCCATCCGACGGAGCACCCGGTCAGCAGGCCGGGTGCTCCGTCGATGCGGCCGCGGGATCCCCAGCCCCGGTCGCGCACTTCGCCCCGCAGCGCAACTGGCTCAACGACCCCAACGGATTGCTCTACGCCGACGGGGTCTTCCACCTGTTCTTCCAGCACAACCCCGAGGGCGACCGGTGGGGGAACATGAGCTGGGGCCATGCCACCAGCCCGGACCTGGTGACGTGGACCGAGCAGCCCGTCGCCATCCCCCACGATGCCCACGAGGGCGTCTACTCCGGCAGCGCCGTCCTCGACGACCACAACACATCGGGCTTCGGCACCGCAGACACCCCGCCCATGGTGGCTGTCTACACCAGCGCCTCCACGTCAGCCGCAGGTCGCGAGGGCGTCCAGGCGCAGTCGCTGGCCTACTCCACCGACCGCGGCCGGACCTGGTCCAAGTACGCGGGCAACCCCGTGCTGGATCGCGACGCGCGTGACTTCCGCGACCCCAAGGTCTTCTGGTTCGAGCCGGACCGGTCCTGGCGCATGGTGGTCGTCTGGCCGACCGAGCACCGGGTCAGCATCTACGGCTCGCCCAACCTGCGGGACTGGACCCACCTCAGCGACGTCGGCGGCCGTGGAGCCCGGTCGGGCGTCTGGGAGTGCCCGGACCTGTTCCCCCTCGCCGTCGACGGCGATCCCTCGCGGGTGCTCTGGGCGCTGCTGGTGAGCCTCACCCCGGGCACGCTCCCGGGTCCGTCCGGGACGCAGTACTTCGTCGGTCACTTCGACGGCACGACCTTCACCCCCGTCGGCGACGAAGAGGTCGCCTGGCTCGACCACGGCCGCGACAACTACGCGGGCGTCACCTACAACGGCCTGGCCGACGGGCGCCGGATCCTCCTCGGCTGGATGGGCAACTGGCAGTACGCCGAGGCGGTGCCGACCGTCGCGTGGCGGGGCCAGATGACGGCGCCCCGCGAGCTCACGCTCGTCTCGGGACCGCGTGGGCCGCGCCTGGCCCAGGCGCTCGTCGGGATCGCAAGACTCACCCGCGGCCAGCAGTCCCAGGTCGTGGGTGGCGGGAGGGTGGCCTCGCTGCCCGGCGGCGCGGCATACCTCGAGGTGGAGGTGGACGTGGGCCCGGCGGAGCAGGCGGGGCTCGAGCTGCGGGGCTCCGACGGAGCCCTCACCAGCATCGTCGTCGCGGCCGACCCGCCCCGGCTCGTGGTCGACCGGACCCGGTCCGGGGCGGCCGTGCACGAGCTCTTCCCCAGTGTCGAGAGCGCGCCGCTCGATCCCGGCGAGACCGTGCTGCGGGTCCTGGTCGATCGCTACTCGGTCGAGGTGCTGGCCCAGGACGGCACCGTGTCGATCACCGACCTGGTGTTCCCCGCCGGGGGCTACACCAGCGTGGCGCTGGTCAGCAGTGGCGGTGCGCCGCGCACGCTGCGGGCCACGGTCACCCCGATCTCACCGTGAGGTGCCGTCAGCGTGAGGTGCGTCATCCTCAGGTGCGGGCCGAACCGAGCCCGAGCACCACGGCGAGCCCGAGCGCGCTGCGGGGTTCGTATGCCGTGCGCCAGAGACCTCCGTGCACCGCGCCGGTCGCCTCCTCGCGCCACGGCGTGGTCGGCTGCGCCGCCGCCGTGCGCAGGTCGTGGACCAGGAGGGCCGCCATGAGCGTGTTGCTCGTCGCAGGCTCGAAGACCTCGATCCCGAACCGGTGGGCGCCCGCGTAGGCGCTGGCCAGCGCGCGGTTCTTGACGACCGAGCGGGTGCGGGTCGGCGGTGCCACGTTGAGCGACACGGCCACGCCGTCACGCCGGGCCACGGTCGCGCGCCAGCGCTGGAGGCGCTTGGCGAGGGCGTAGTTCGGTCCCTGTTGCGGCACGAGGCTGTCGTTGATGCCGGGGTCGGTCCCCGGCGCGTAGTTGCGCCGCAGCAGCCGTCCCCCGCTCAGGGTGCGCAGGGCCGGCCGGACGAGCCGCATCGGCCGGCTGGGCGACCGGTAGCTGCGGGTCGAGTGCTCGACGGCAGCTGCGGGGACCGCGAAGACGTCGGTCGGGGTGGCCAGGAAGGCCAGCGCCACGTCGCTGCGGCGACGCAGGAGCTCCAGGCTCAGCGCGTCGACCGCGGTGGAGACGCGGACGTTCGTGGCGCCGTCGGCATACACGTAGTTGCCCAGGACGAGCGGACCCTTCGTGGCACCCAGCCAGTCCGCGATCGCGGGGAGGCCGTGCAGCAGGTCGGCCCCGGCGTGGGCTGCCAGGTCGTGCGAGGACCATCGGGCACCCTGCTGAACCGGGACGTGCAGCGTGCCGGCCGAGCTCCCGGCGACCTCGAGGAGCCGGGTCCAGATCTCGGGCCGGGGCAGGTCGACGCCCACGACCTCGCCACCCCACGACAGGATCGAGCGCAGCGGGCCCATCTCGGCGCCGGCGCCCAGGACGACGACGCGCTGGTCGCTGAGGTCGAGCCAGTCGGGGTTGGCCAGGACGGCGCGCACCGCGTCGGCCGCCGACGGCTCGAGGATGCCTCGCGCCGACCAGTCGTCGAGCTGGCGGCGCAGCGCGTCACCACGCAACCGCTGGCCGTGCAGCGGGAGGCTGAGCTCCGTGGTCCGCTCACCCGTGCCGCGCACGGTGGCCGTGTCGAGCGCCGGCGACGTGGCCGCGAAGACCTCGTCCAGCGGCACCTCACCGGCCAGGGTCGTGGCGCGCATCCGATCGTGCAGCGAGGCCAGCCCCGCGCGGGCCACGTCGACCGCGGCCTCGCCGTCCCGGAGCAGGCCTGCCTCGACCATCCGCCGGAAGTGCGCGAGATATCCCTGACGCCAGTTGGTCTCGCGCTCGGCCGCTTGCGCTCCGACCTGGTCGACCGGGCGCAGCGCGTCGGCGACCACCGCTCGGCCGAGCGCCGAGGTGCTGCGCTTGCCGTTGACCTCGGGGAAGACCACTCCGGTGTGAGCCATGCTCGCGAGTATGCCGGGCCGAGCCCTCCACGGGTCTGTCGGGTGCGGGCCCGCTGGGCCCCTGTGCCCGATATCGTCCTTGGTGGGGACGGGCGAAGGGATCGCAGGGTGCTGGTCTTGTCGGCAGGTCAGGTGGAGCGGCTCGTGGCCGTCCTGCGCCTGTTCGGCCTGGTGGCCGGGCTGGTCCTGATCGAGCTGACCGACTTCCCCAACGCTGCGCTGGCAGCCTTCGCCTGGTCGACCATGGCGATGCTCACCCTGGCCTGCGTGCCGCTGTGGTTCTGGGGGCGCCGGACCGGGTGGTCGAGCAAGGCCCTGCTGCACGTCGGCTTCGTCGTCGACCTCCTGCTCATCGTCGGGTATGCCGTCGGGTTCGCCCACCTCCAGCCGAACGTCTCGTGGTGTGTGGCGTTCACGGTGGTCGCCGACGCGACGATGCGGTACGGCCAGCGCGGTGTCGCCCTGGGTTTCGCACTGTCGGTCGGGGTCGTCGCCCTGCAGGCGTGGGTCCATGAGCTGATCACCGGTGAGCAGACCGCCCTGGTCAACTACGCCTTCGTGGTCAGCACGCTGGTGGGGGTGGCGGGGGTGCTGTGGGTGTTCAGCCGCCTCTTCGTCCGGCGCTCGACCGAGCACCGCGACCAGTCTCTGGCGCTGGCCGACGCACTGGAGCTGCAGGAGCGCGGGATCGCCGCGGTCGCCCACGAGTTCCGTGGTGCGCTCGCCGTCATCGTCGGCTCGGCCCGCACCGCCCGCCAGAAGCGTGACCGGCTCGACGACGAGCACCTCGACACCCTGCTCGAGGACATCGAGAGCCAGGGTCAACGCGTCGAGGAGCTGGTCGACGGGTTGCTGTCGCACCACTCCGACCGGCCGGGCGCGCTCGCGGTGCGCCCGCGCCACGACGACGTGGCGCTCACCGTGGCGCGCGCCCTCGACGCGTCGTCCCGGCACCGCCGCAACCACGACCTGCAGCTGGACCTGCCGTCCACCGTCTGCACCCTCGACCACGAGCGCCTCCAGCAGGTCGTGCGCAACCTCGTCGACAACGCCTTCCAGCACACGCGTCACGGAGGGCTGGTGTCGGTCGCGATCCGCAGGCTCGGCGTCACCGTCGAGGTCCGGGTGGCCGACCACGGCGACGGGATCGAGCCCACCCGGCTGCAGCGGGCCCTGGCACCGTTCCGCCGCGGCGTCGGCACCGGCGACGACGAGGCCGTCGGCCTGGGGCTCTACCTCGTCCACCAGATCGTCGCGGCGATGGGCGGCACCGTCGAGATCCGCACCTCCGACGCGGGCACCGACGTCGCGGTGCGGGTGCCCGCGAGCCACTTCGCCCACGACCGGGAGCAGGCCGGCTGAACCCGCCACGTGCGCGAAAGGCCCGGAACCGCAAGCGGTTCCGGGCCTTTCGACGTATGCCGCGCGGGCGGCATACGGGCTAGCTCACCTCGGTCACTCGACGCCGAGGCGGGCCTTCAGGCCGTCGAGCTCGACCTGGAGCTGGGTGGGCAGGTTGTCACCGAACTTGGCGAACCACTCCTCGATCTGCGGGATCTCGGCCTTCCACTCCTCGGGGTCGACCGCGAGCGCCTGCTCGAGCTCGGCCGCGGTCATGTCGAGACCGTCTGTGTCGAGCGACTCGGGTGTCGGCACGTGGCCGATGGGGGTCTCGACCGCTGCGGCCTTGCCCTCAATGCGCTCGATGGCCCACTTGAGTACGCGGCTGTTCTCGCCGAAGCCCGGCCACAGGAAGCCGCCGTCCTCGTCACGCCGGAACCAGTTGACGTAGAAGATCTTCGGGAGCTTGGACGCGTCGGCGTCCTTGCCCAGGTTGATCCAGTGCTGGAAGTAGTCGCCGGCGTTGTAGCCGATGAACGGCAACATCGCCATCGGGTCGCGGCGGACCACGCCGACAGCCCCGGTCGCGGCCGCGGTCGTCTCGGACGAGAGCGTGGCCCCCATGAAGGTGCCATGGGTCCAGTCCCGCGACTCGGTCACGAGGGGCACCGTGGTCTTGCGGCGGCCCCCGAAGAAGATCGCCGAGATCGGCACACCCTTGGGGTCGTAGTACTCGTCGGCCAGGATGTCGCACTGCTCGATGGGGGTGCAGTAGCGGCTGTTGGCGTGGCTGGACAGCTCGTCGGAGTCAGGGGTCCAGTCCTCGCCCTTCCAGCTGGTGGCGTGCGCGGGGGTGTTCTCGAGGCCCTCCCACCAGATGTCGCCGTCGTCGGTGAGGGCGACGTTGGTGAAGACCGAGTTGCCCTTGTTGATGGTCTTCATCGCGTTCGGGTTGGTGTGCTCGTTGGTGCCGGGGGCGACGCCGAAGAAGCCGAACTCGGGGTTCACGGCATACAGCCGGCCGTCCTCACCGAAGCGCATCCAGGCGATGTCGTCGCCGAGGGTCTCGACCTTCCAGCCCTGGATGGTCGGGGCGAGCATCGCGAGGTTGGTCTTGCCACAGGCGCTCGGGAAGGCAGCGGCGATGTAGTAGACCTGCTGCTCGGGGGAGACGAGCTTGAGGATGAGCATGTGCTCGGCCAGCCAGCCCTCGTCGCGGGCCATCACCGAGGCGATGCGCAGCGAGTAGCACTTCTTGCCGAGCAGGGCGTTGCCGCCGTAGCCGGAGCCGAACGACCAGATCATCCGCTCCTCGGGGAACTGGACGATGTACTTCTCCGGGTTGCAGGGCCACTTGACGTCCTGCTGGCCGGGCTCGAGCGGGGCGCCGACGGAGTGCAGCGCGGGGACGTACTTGGCCTTGTCGCCGAGCTCCTCGATGCGGCGGAGCACGTTGACACCGCAGCGGGCCATGACGCGCATCGACACCACGACGTACTCGGAGTCGGTGATCTCGACGCCGAACATCGGGTTCTCGGCCTCGACGTGGCCCATGACGAACGGGATGACGTACATCGTGCGGCCCTTCATGCAGCCGGCGTAGAGCCCGCGCATGAGGTCCTTCATCTCGTTCGGGTCCATCCAGTTGTTGGTGGGCCCGGCGTCCTTCTCGTCCACGGAGCAGATGTAGGTGCGGTCCTCGACCCGGGCGACGTCGGTCGGGTCGGAGGCTGCATAGAAGCTGTTCGGCTTCTTCTCCTCGTCGAGCTGCACGAACGTGCCGGCCGCGACGAGCTTGTCGGTGAGGCGGGTCCACTCGGCGTCGGAGCCGGTGACCCACTCGATGTGGTCGGGGGTGGTCATGGCTGCCACCTCGTCGACCCAGGCCTGCAGGCGGGCGTGCGTGGTGCCCCCTGCGCGCTGGTCGGTCTTCGTCGCCTCGGTCGTCATCTGATCGGCCGTCCCTTTCGCCCGGGGAGAACTGGGGTCCCGGATGTGAGGTGGAGCGTCCACGCGACATCGATCTCGATGTCCACATGGTGAACGCTGCTGATCTGGCCACCGTACGCCGCGGCCCACAGTGGTCGGTACCACGGAGGGCGGAGATCGCTCGTGAATCCGCTCACAACCTGCCGGTAGGCCATCCGACGTTGCCGTCTTCTTGCAAGCCTTGCAAGAAGACGGCCGAATCTCGTTGAATTCCTTGCGGATTCGCTGTTCGGGGGTCGGGACGGAACTCGTCGCCTGAGGTCTGTCGCGCGGGTCGCGTCCTCGAGTGAGCGCGATGTGCGCAACCCCGGCCCGGGTGACGCACATCGTGCTCACTCGAGGTGCCGGCGTGCGATTTCGTGGACGTGGGGGTGACCCGGTAGTCTTTCCCGTCGTTGCTCCGGCAGTCCCACAAGGATCCTCCGGGGCGACATTCGCGCCCGTAGCTCAACGGATAGAGCATCTGACTACGGATCAGAAGGTTAGGGGTTCGAATCCCTTCGGGCGCACTCTGTGTTGAGACAGAATCCGCAACAGCCCCGCGCCGATCCACACGGCCGGGGCTGTTGCTCTGCCCGGGGCAGGTTCGGGGCCGCTGGCGCCCCGCCGTCGATCGCGCGCCAGGCTCGTCACAGGGTGGACTTGGGCCCGGCAATGTTGCTCGTGCCGGTGTTGCCCGAGAGGTCGACCTGCGTGGCGCGTGCGTAGAGCGCGAGGTTGATGCCGAGGTCTCCGGACGTGATGGTCCACGCCCCGGTGGCGGGGTTGACGCTGGCGGTGAGGGTGGCCTTGGTCAGCAGCGCCGTGCACGGGTACGCGTTGGTGGTGCACAGGACCACGGTGACCGATGCGGCGTCACCGGGGTTGGTGCCTCCCGTTCCGGTGATGGTGGCGATCCGTCCCGCGGTCGTGAAGGCGGTGATGCTCACGGTGGGCGCGGTCGTGTCGGTGTAGTCCACGATCCGGGTGGGGCCCCCACCGGTCGACATCATGCTGAGGTTGCCGGCCAGGTCCTGTGCCGCGTTGGCATTGACCCCGGCCATGACGGCGCCACTGTGGGTCATGCCGCTGACGGCGACGTTGTAGGTGGTTCCACTGCCGGTCACGGTGGCAGTGCTGGGATCTGCGCTCTGCCCACCACTGTTCAGGGTCACCCCGCTGCCGGTGAACCCGGTGACGGCCTCGCTGAAGACGGCTGTGAAGTTGATGGGCGAGGTGCTCGTCGGGTCCGCCTGGGTGGCGGCCTGGGTGATGTTGACGGTAGGTCGCGTGATGTCGACGACGACGGTCGTGGCCGCCGAGGCAGGTCCTTGGTTGCCGGCCTGGTCGGTGGCCTTCGCGGTGATGGTGTGGGTTCCGGCAACGAGCGCCAGGCTCGTGATCGAGTAGGTGCCGCCGGTGGCCGTCCCGGTGCCGATCGAGGTGGTGCCGTCGTACACGGTGACGGTGGCCCCGGCCTCGGCCGTGCCGGTGAGGGTGGGCGCGGTGACCTTGGTGATGCCGTCGGTCGACGAGGGCCCGGTGTCGCTCGCTGCGGTCAGGGTGGGGGCCGCGGGGGCGGCAGGTGCGGTCGCGTCGCGGGTGACGGTGTTGTCGGTGCTGGTGGAGGCCGTGTTGCCGTTGCCGGCATCGTCCTGCGCCCCGGCGGCGCCGATGGTGGCCCGCACCGTGCCGTCGCCGACCATGCCGCTGACCGCCACGGAATAGGTGGTCCCGCTGCCTGTCACCGTCGCCGTCGTGGCGGCTGCAGTGCCGGTCAGCGACACGTCCGAGCCCGCGAAACCGGTGACGGTCTCGCTGAAGACGACCGTGAAGGTGATCGGTGAGCTCGCCGTGGGGTCCGGCTGGGTCGTGGCCTGGTTGATGGTCACCGACGGGGCCGTGGTGTCGATCGTCACGGGCTGGGTCTGGGTCGGGCTGCTCACGCCGGCGAGGTTGGTGGCGTAGTAGGACACCGTGTGGGCGCCGTCGCCGGTCACGTGCGCGGCCGTGGTGACAGCGTTCACCGTGGTGTGAGCCTCTGCGTCGACCCAGGAGGTGATCGACACGACCGGGGAGCCCCCCGGGTTGGTGGCCACCAGGGTGACGGTGACGGGGCTGGAGTTGTTGAGCCCGTTGAGGTTGGGGGACGGTGAGATCGAGGTCACGGCGACGGTCGGCGGCGAGGTGTCGTGGGAGACGGTCGCGGTGTTGCTCGCACTGCTGACGGCGGTCCAGCTGTAGTGCACGGCCGTGACGACGTACCGGTAGGCCCCATCCGGGACGGCGCTGTCGGTGCAAGCCAGGGCCGTGGTCGGGGTCGTCGTCGAGGTGCCGCACGCGAGGGTGCTCGCCCCGTCCCCGTTGCGGACCCGGGTCACGTAGTAGCCCTGGGCCGGCTCCCCGGTGGACAGCTGCGCGGCGCTCCAGGCCACGTCGACCGTGTCGCTGCCCGGCGGTGAGGTGGCAGTCACCTGCGTCGCAGCGGTCAGGCTGGCCACGGCGGCGGTCCCGGCCCCGGCAGCCGACGTGGTCCAGAACGCCCAGGCGTGTCCACCCACCGCCAAGGCACCGGCGGTGGCCAGCGTGATGAGCCAGACGCGCAGCCTCATCAGGTTCACCTGGTCCTCGAGGGGTGTCCAGCGGGCCACCGGCCTCAAGTGCAGGAGCACACGGTTCGGTCGCGGTGGGGCCGCCGGTCAGGCAGGGGGAGCGGGCCCGGGAGGCGCGTTTGCCGCACCTCCCGGGAAAGCCCTAGCTCGTCGAGTAGCTGATGCTCACGGTGGCGCCCTTGCAGGCGTCCTGGTTCGCGGCCGGCTTGTTGTTGAACGCGATGGTCAGACCGGACCAGGAGCCCACGCCATTGCCAGCGGCAACCTGGGCGTTCACCGTCGCCGTGCCGGCGACGGTGTAGTCGGTGGCGTCGCAGCCGACCTTGTCCGTGCCGGTGACCAGGGCCGACACCGCGCCGATGTAGACGGGGCCGGAGTTCGGGTTGTCGAAGTTGCCGCTCAGGGCCTGGGCCGTTCCGCCCGGCCGCAGACCGGTGACGGTGCTGGTCTGGTTGACGGTGACCGCCACGGTGGTGCCGGTGGCGGCCTCACCTGTGCCATCGCCTGTGGTGGTCCAGTAGGCGAAGGCTGCGCCGCCGATGCCGACCATGGCGGCCGCCAGGACGACGACCTTCTTCTTCCTGCTGACTGCTCGCATGACTGCTCCAAGGCTTCGGGGTCCAGCGGACGTCAAGCAAAGGATTTGCGGGTATCCACCGGCTGATCACTGCTGTCATGAGGAAACTACGTCAATCACTTTGCGAACCAAACTAGTTGGCGCGTAAACGACCTGACAGGCCATGGGTCAGTAGTCCGTTCGGTCAGCCGGTACGCTCACGGATTTGGCGGGCAGGAGCGGTCGGCCATGATGCGCTTGGGGATCCACAGGTGACCTCCACACGACGATTCGGAGCAGGATGATGCAGGCGGACGAGGCGGCCCGGCTCCTGGGGGCCGAGCTACGCCATGTCGTCTTCGCGACCGACCGGATGCGCAGTGCGATCGCCTCGCGGCTTCACCTGGGGACGACCGAGCTGACTGCCCTGGCTCACCTGGTCGAGGCCGGTGAGCTGACCCCCAAGGAGCTGGCGGGCAGGCTCGGCATCACCCCGGGGTCGGTGACCGGCGTCGCGGACCGACTGGTCGAGGCGGGTCTCTTGGCGCGGGTGCCCCACCCCAGCGACCGGCGCAGCCTGCTCCTGCGTCCCACGCCGACGGGGATCCGCCAGCGCGAGTGGGCGAACGGCCAGTGGGAGGCTGTTCTCGGTCAGACGTTGGACGATCGCCTCGCAGCCCTTGCCCCCGAGATGTCGGGGTGGCTCGCGCAGGCGGCCGACCTGATCCTGGGCGCCGCCCTCGATGCGGACCACGTCGCGGCCGAGGAGTCGCCCGACGATGCGACCCGGCGCTGTCCCCCCAAGGAGTAGGCGCACCGCCGCTCGCCTGAGCTGGGGTCCGCGTCAGGGCTGGCGGCGGCCGCGGCCGGCGCTGATCGCGACGACCAGGCCGATGAGGGCGACGAAGGGGCCGATCGCGGCCCAGAGCTTGACGCCGCTCATCGAGCTGCCCTCCACGATCCCGAGGCCCTGCAGGGTCCAGAGGACTCCGACGGCGAACAGGATCCCCCCGATGGCAAGGGACAGGCGGCGGCTCATGTCCCCATCATGTCGGTTCGGGCATGGGTATGCCGGGTGGCCGGCCCCCTGCGGTGACCACCCGGCATACCTGCTTGTGGGGGTCGGTCAGAACTCGTCGTCGAACCCGACGGACCCACTCACCCCGACCTGGTACGCCGAGACGCGCCGCTCGAAGAAGTTCGACAGCTCCTGCACGTCCTGCAGCTCCATGAACGCCAGCGGGTTCTTCGAGCGGTACTCCGGCTCGAGCCCGAGCTGCTGCAGCCGCCGGTCGGCCACGTTCTCGAGGTACAGCCGCATGTCGCCGGTCGAGAGCCCGGCGACCCCGCCGCCCAGCAGGTCCTGGGCAAACTGCGCCTCGGCGTCGACCGCGTCGCGCAGCATCTGGCGGACGTCCGCCGCCATCTGGTCGTCGAACAGGTCGGGCTCCTCGGCGCGCACCGTCTCGACCACCTCGAACGCGAACGACATGTGCATCGACTCGTCGCGGAACACCCAGTTGGTGCCCGACGCGAGGCCGTTGAGCAGCCCGCGGGAACGCAGGAAGTACACGTACGCGAAGGCGCCGTAGAAGAAGAGCCCCTCGATGCAGGCGGCGAAGCAGATCAGGTTGAGCAGGAACGCCTTGCGGTGCTCCCGGGTCTCGAGCGCGTCGAGCTCGAAGACCGAGTCGATCCACCGGAAGCAGAAGTCGGCCTTGTGCTTGATCGACGGGATGTTGTCGACCGCGGCGAACGCCTCTGCGCGCTGCTGCTCGTCGGGCACGTACGTGTCGAGCAGGGTCAGGTAGAACTGCACGTGCACCGCCTCCTCGAACAGCTGACGGCTCAGGTACAGCCGGCCCTCCGGGGAGTTGATGTGCTGGTACAGGTTGAGCACGAGGTTGTTGGCCACGATGGTGTCGCCCGTGGCGAAGAAGGCCACGAGCCGGCTGACCAGGTGCCGCTCGGCCTCGGTCAGCTTCTTCAAGTCCGCCAGGTCGGAGTGCAGGTCGACCTCCTCGACGGTCCACGTGTTCTTGATGGCGTCGCGGTACTTCTCGTAGAAGTGCGGGTAGCGCATCGGCCGCAGCGTGAGGTTCATGCCGGGGTCGAGCAGCATCCGGGTCCTGGAAGGGGTGTCGGACTGGGTGGTGGCGTGTGTGGTGGTCATTCGCAGGCCTCGCAGGTCTCGGGGTTCTCGAGGGAGCACGCGATGGCTTCCTCGTCGGTGAAGGGGGTGGGCGTGGTGGGAGCGATGGCCGCCGCCGGAGCGGTCGGCGCGACGACCGCCGCGGCTGCGAGGGGTGCGGTGCCCACCGGCGCGGGCAAGGCGGGCGCAGTCCCCACCGGCACGGAGGCAGCCCTGGCGCCGACGGACACCGTCGCCTGCTGGATGCGGGTCGCCGGACGCGAGCGCAGGTAGTACGTCGTCTTGAGGCCGGCCTTCCACGCGAACAGGTACATCGAGCTGAGCTTGCCGATGGTGGGCGAGGCCAGGAACAGGTTGAGCGACTGGCTCTGGTCGATGTACGGCTGACGCGCGGCCGCGAGCTCGATCAGCGACTTCTGGGGCAGCTCCCAGGCGGTGCGGAACAGCAGC
Source organism: Pedococcus sp. P2_E4 (assembly GCF_056403935.1). Taxonomy (NCBI): domain Bacteria; kingdom Bacillati; phylum Actinomycetota; class Actinomycetes; order Micrococcales; family Intrasporangiaceae; genus Pedococcus; species Pedococcus sp. P2_E4. The sequence goes on from NZ_JBFUEO010000011.1 coordinate 29,046, forward strand.
CGCACGTCCTCGGGCAGGTCGAGGATCCCCTGGACCGAACCCTCGCTGCGCTTGATCGCCTCGCGCACCTCGGGGGTCCACAGGCCGCGGGCCTTGAGCTCGCGCACCAACGCCGTGTTGACCTGGAGGAACTCACCGGAGAGCGTCTCTCGCTTGAACAGGTTGCTCACCTGCGGCTCGATGCACTCGTACGCGCCGGTGATCGACGCGATGGTCGCCGTGGGCGCGATCGCGACGAGCAGGCTGTTGCGCAGGCCGTGCTCGGCGATCGCCGCCCGCACCGCGCCCCAGCGCTCGGTCTGGGTCGGGGTCACCCCCCAGAGATCGGGCTGGAGGTCGCCCCGCGCAGCCCTCGTCTGGTCGTATGCCGGGTGCGCACCGTGCTCCGCCGCCAGCTCGGCGGACCGCTCCAGGGCGGAGAGGTAGACCTCCTCGGAGATCCGGGTCGACAGCTCCTTCGCCTCGGCGGAGTCGAACGGCAGCCGGAGCGCGAAGAAGACGTCCTGCAGCCCCATCATGCCGAGGCCGACCGGACGCCAGCGCGGGTTGGAGGCCGCGGACTCGGTGCTCGGGTAGTAGTTGATGTCGATGACCCGGTCGAGGTAGGTGACCGCGGTGCGGACGGTGGATCGCAGTGTCTCCCAGTCGATTCCGTCACGCTGCGCCGTCAGGTGCCGGGCGAGGTTGACCGAGCCGAGGTTGCAGACGGCCGTCTCGTCGTTGCTCGATACCTCGATGATCTCGGTGCACAGGTTGGACAGGTGCACGACGTTGCCGGGCTCGGCGGTCTGGTTGCACGTGCGGTTGGAGGCGTCCTTGAACGTCATCCAGCCGTTCCCCGTCTGCGCCAGGGTCCGCATCATCTTGCCGTAGAGCTCACGCGCACTCACGGTGCGCACGACGCGCCCGTCGCGCTCCGCGGCGGCATACGCGTCCTCGAAGTCCTTGCCCCACAGGTCGGGGAGCTCGGGCACGGCGTTCGGGTCGACGAGGCTCCACTGCTCGTCGGCCTCGACCCGCCGCATGAACTCGTCGGGGATCCAGTTGGCCAGGTTGAGGTTGTGTGCCCGACGGGCGTCCTCGCCGGTGTTGTCGCGCAGCTCGAGGAACTCCTCGATGTCGGGGTGCCACGGCTCGAGGTAGACGCAGGCGGCGCCCTTGCGACGCCCGCCCTGGTTGACCGCCGCGACCGACGAGTCGAGGGTGCGCAGCCACGGGACGATGCCGTTGGAGTGGCCGTTCGTGCCGCGGATCAGCGCGCCGCGCGAGCGAACCCGCGACCACGAGATCCCGATGCCACCGGCGAACTTCGACAGCTTGGCCACCTGGGAGTACCGGTCGTAGATCGAGTCGAGCGAGTCCTGCGGGCTGTCGACGAGGTAGCAGGACGACATCTGGGTGTGCTGCGTGCCGGAGTTGAACAGGGTCGGCGAACTCGGCAGGTACGACAGCGACGACATCAGGAGGTAGAAGTCGATCGCCTCCCTGGCGGTGCGGGCCAGGCCGCAGGCCACGCGCAGCAGCCAGTACTGGGGCGTCTCGATGACGTCGCGGGTCTGGGGGTGGCGCAGCAGGTAGCGGTCGTAGACGGTGCGCAGGCCGAAGTACTCGAACCGGCGGTCGGCGTCGAGGTCGATGGCGTGGTCGAGCTTGCGCGCGTTGCGCTCGACGAACTCCGCGGTCTCGTCGCCGATCAGGCCCTCGAGGTGCCCGAGTCGCACGGCCTGGCTGAACGAGGCGATCTGGTGGCCCCGCACCTCCTTGTCGATGTAGTTCGACAGGAGCCGGGCCGCGAGCCGCGAGTACTCCGGCTCCGCCGAGGTCATCTCGGCCGCGGTCTGGATCGAGAGCCGGTCCAGCTCGGCCGTGGTCGCCCCGTCGTACAACCCGCTGATCGTGCGGGTGGCGATCGCCATGGGGTCGACCTCGGCAAGGTCGTCGCACCAGCGCTCGACGGCCCGGACGATCTTCATGACGTCGACGGGTTCGGTGTCTCCGTTGCGCTTGCGCACCTGCATCTGGGTACGCCGGGTGGGGGCGACCGGGTCCTGCACCTCGTCGGGTGCAGCGGGGGTCAGGGTCATCTGCTCTCTCCTCGCGAGCGGTTCCGATGGGCCGGGACCGCGGAGGAGGCGACGACGCGAGGCGACCGCCCGGCGGTGCCGAGGTCGCTGCTGCGCTGTCGATGGACCCGCCCTCGAGGTCACGACCACACCGCGCACGGTGTGCGCGGTTGCTGGCAGGTCTTCGGACTCGTGGACGGCTGTCGGCAGGTGCCGACGGGGCCTACTGGCCGTCGCTTCCCAGACTCGCGTCCAGTGCTTGGTGACGGCGTTCGTTTCCACTTACCGCTGCGGGGCAGTCCCGGACTCGCACCGGGTTCCCTCTTGCCCCGAAGCCGTTGGATCACGGCTTCGGACCAGCTGTCGCCACCATATAGGGGGCCACCTCCCAAACCGTGGCACCAGATGTTGTGCCCGCGTGTCCCGGCGTGTCGGGTGGGCGACCCGGGCCTTTGGCTGTGTTGTACGTCGTTTGGTCGATGTCAGGTACGTCTTGCGAGGACAGGCTGAGCTTGCGCCTCATCGGCGTCAAGAACCTGCAGACGAGGGGCCATCACGATGCCTGAGCAGTTCTTCGAGGACATGGGCCGCAAGGCGGAGTGGTTCCGCCAGGTCCACGGCAGCAACGACCACGTCGAGCTCGACCGGGTGCGCGACGCCGCCGTGGCCCACGTCGAGGTGATGCGCGAGGCCAGGGTCGAGCGGCTCGACCCCGGCGGTGGCCCGATCGACGAGGCCATCGTGCTGCTGGGTCGCGGGGGACGGGCCAAGGCCGAGGCCACCGACCCGCCCGGCCATGCCGACCGCGAGGTCTTCCTCACCCGTGCGGTGTCCGTGACCGCCACCAGCGACGAACTGTCCCGGACGCTCAAGCTCCGCCCCCGTCGCGGTGTCGCAGCCCTCGACCCGCGCACCGCGAGGCTGATGCGCTACGACCCCGAGCGCGAGGCGTGGGCCCTCGTCGACGCCTCGGGCTGGAACCCGCAGGACCGTTATGTGTGGGGGCGCGTGGACCGCCCCGGCACTTATGCCGCCGTGGCGCTTCCCAAGGAGCCTGACACCCTGCGACGGGTCGGGCTCGAGATGTTCCTGCGCCGCACCGTCGCCGACGCCGTGGCCACGGGGCACATCGCGTCCGTGTCCGACGTCGCGGACCGCGCCGCGTTCCGCGACTACTTCGCCACTCGGCACCACACCGACCAGGCCGGCGAGGAGGGACGACGCCGGCTCGACCAGGCTGTCGCCGCGCACCGTGCCGCGGTGCGCGAGCTCGGTCGCTCGCTGCCGCCTGCGCCCCTCGGAGGCAACCCGCAGTGGTCGGTGCTCGACGACATCCTCGTGCGCCTCGGCGACCTGCGCGACGTCATCGGGGTCGACCGGCTCTGGCCGTACTGGCCCATCCTGGCCCGGGTGGCCAACCGGGTGGGACCGTGGTTCCCGTTGGGCCCCACCAACATCAACGGCCGCGTCAAGTCGATCGCCATGCACCGTTCGGACAGCAACGTCCTGCTCGCCGGCGCGGCGAACGGTGGGGTGTGGAAGTCGACCAACGGCGGCGACACCTGGCGGGCGACCTGGAAGTTCGAGGAGAGCCTCGCGATCGGTGGCGTGGCGATGGCCCCGAGCAACGGCAACGTCGCCTACGCAGGCACCGGTGAGGACACCCCCGGCTGGAGCCCGTCGTACGGCGGCGTGGGGGTCTTCAAGTCCTCGGACGCCGGGTCGACGTGGCGGCAGATCGGCACGGCCGCGCAGGTCGGCGCCCGCACCAACAAGGTCGTGGTGCACCCGACGACGAGCAGCATCGTCTACCTGGCCACGGATGCCGGCGTCTACCGAGGCAGGCCCGGTCTCGCAGTGACCCTGGGCGGGGTCCCTGCCTACACCTGGGACCAGCTGCTCCCGGGCCGCGCCACGGACCTCGTCATCAAGCACGACAACCCTCTGGTGATGCTGGCCGGCATCCACGACGACGCGGTCTACAAGACGCTGGACGGCGGAGCCCACTGGACCCGGCTCACGGGTCCGAGGGTCAAGGTGTTCGCGATCATCTTCGGCTTCACGGAGCAGATGCCCACCGGGTCGGACGTCGGGTGGATCAAGCTCGCGATCGGGCGCTCGGGTGAGGGCGGGTCCAACTTCGTCGTGGCCAAGCTCGGGAAGAACTCCGCGACGACCCTGATCAGTGGGGACCTCGGCGAGGAGTGGCTCAAGACGCCGGGCAGCGTGGGCACGAAGTACGACGAGTGGTGCAGCCTCGTCGCCGTGCACCCGCGTCAGCGACGGCACATCTACCTCGCGAGCGTGGACATGAAGCACTCGTTCGACGCGTGGACCTACGTCGCGTCGCCGGGCACCCACTCGGACCACCACCAGATGGTCTTCCACCGTTCGGACGACGACGTGGCCTACGTCTGCTGCGACGGAGGGGTCTATCGCACGACCGACAACGGCTCGAGCTGGTCGCTGCGCAGCTCGAACCTGGTCGCCACCCAGCTGATGAGCCTGGGCATCTCGGGCACCGGGTCCTTCCTCGTCGGCTCTGCGACCCAGGACCAGGGCATCATCCAGACGAACGGGTCGTCGGTGTGGGCCGACCACGGTGGCGGCAACGAGTGGGGCATGTTCGTCATCGATCCCAACGACTCCAACCACGTCTTCGTCTCGCCGGGTGACGGCCAGCTGCGCCGCAGCACCAACGGCGGGGTCGGGTGGAGCAACCCCACGGGCGGGCTGACCGACTGGTGGGCCTCGCAGAACCGGAACACCAAGGCGGCGTCCTTCGCGCATGTCGCGGTGAAGCCGGGTGACGGGTCCATCGTCGTCGGTGCCGCCACCGTGTCCGACGAGGTGAAGGACGCGAACGACGTGGTGACGGCCAGCTACGCCGCACGACACCGGATCTACCGCAGCACCAACGCCGGCGTCGACTGGACGTCGGTCTTCACCCTGCCGCACCGGGGTTCGAAGGTCGCCTTTGCCAGCACCGACGCCCGCCGGGTCTACGTCGTCACCTCCGAGGGGCGCGTCTACCGCAGCAGTGACTCGGGTGCCTCGTGGACCGAGCCTGCGACCGCGGCCAACCGGCTGCCGGCCGTCTACGCCACGGCGATCACGGTCGACCCGTTCGACAAGAACCGGGTGTACGTCACGTTCGGCGCCACCGACCCGCACATCTTCCGGTCCACCGACGGTGGCGCCACGTGGGCAGCGTGCAACGGCACGACCGCGGCCATGCGGCTGCCGAACATCGCGCTGCTCGACGTCGTGGTCGACACCGAGAACCCTGACGTGCTGTACGTCGGCTCGGACATCGGCGTCTTCCGCAGCAACGACCGGGGGTCCACCTGGTACTGGGCCAACGACAGCTTCGGGGAGTACGACCTGCCTCGAGTGCCGGTCACCGGGCTGGGCATCCACCCGGCGACGCACCGGCTCTATGCCTCGACCATGGGACGCGGGCTGTACTACACCCAGGCCACGGGGATCGTGTCGATGCGTGCGACCCATGTGCGGCTCGCGCACGAGTACCCCTACCCGTCCGGGATCCTCAAGCTGCGGCTCACGGACGGGGCGACGACCTACACGATGACCCGTCAGGAGGTGATCCGCCGGATCCAGGCGGGCACCGAGGTCTACACCGTCGGCCCCGATGGCACCAGGGCCCGGGTGCGCACGCTCGAGCCGGACCAGCAGCATCCCCTGGAGTACCTCTCGACGGCTGCTGACGCGACCACGACCAACAACCTGCTGTCGCTACCCCGCTTCTACGGATAGGAGAAGGCCGTGAGCCTGAGAACCCGCATGTGGACCGAGCTGGTCCTGGCCGCAGTGGCCCTCGTCCTGACGGTCGTGACGGCGATCTGGCCGACCTGGATCGAGTCGCTGTTCGAGGCCTCGCCGGACGGTGGCGACGGGTCGGCCGAGCGGCTGTTCGCGCTGGGGTGGCTCGCGGTGGCGGTGCTGTTCTCGGTGCTCGCGCGGCGTGACCGGAGGCGGCTCGTCTCAGCCGGCGAGGTGGGCGCGTAGGGCGACGTAGACCTTGCGCACACCGATGGCCCGCTGCAGGTCGTGCTCGATGCGGGAGAAGAACTCGCGCCGGTAGTTCTGGTCGATGACAGCCTGGACGGTGAAGTAGAGCCCGGCGAAGCCCGACAGGAAGATCGCGACGGAGAACAGCTCGTCGCTGACGAGGTGGAACGGTCCGGTGTAGCGCGGCGCCGTCCCCACCCACGCCTCGATGACGCTGGGGCGGATGGCGATCGAGCCGAACACGACGAAGAACGCGAACACGATCAGGGCCAGCGACAGCATCTGGATCGCCTGGGCGATGAAGAGCATGAGCATGAGGTTGCGTCGCTGCAGCGGGGGCAGCCGGATGCCGGCGACCTCGCTGGCCAGGTGGGGCTCGGCGAGGATCTCGCGCGCGGCCGACGCGACCGGCGTGCCCTCACAGGTGGCGGCGAGCTGCTCACCCTCGACCTCGGCGCCCACTCGCTCGATCTCGCTGCGGAACGAGGGTGCGAGGAACGCCACGGCCAGCAGCGCGAAGATGCCGACGCAGGACCACAACAGGTGCCGTGGCAGTGCCGACGACACCTGCCACACCTCGGTGTTGATGAACAGGAAGGTGATGAACAGCAACAGGAACGGCAGGGCGCGGGTCGCCAGTGGCCCGATCAGGGAGCGGTTCTCCCACGCGTGGGCCAGCGCCCAGCGACCGATCCGCCCGACCCGGAACACCCGCACCGCTCGGCCGAGCGCCACGACCGCCGCGGTCAGCAGCCCGAGCGCAACGGCCTCGCCGGCGCTCGCGCCCAGGTTCAGGGCGACGATGGTGACGGCCACCGCCGGCACCGCCGCGAACGCCGCCCACAGCCCGACGATGCGCGGGGCCAGCGCTCGCTGGATCGCCTCGTGGCCGGACTCCACGAAGTAGGGCAGGCCGTGGTCGACGAACCACTGCTCGCACTTCGCCACGTCGTTGGTCGTCAGCACGGCGACAGCCTCTCAGGTGTCGGCGCCGACCCCGTCACACCACGCAGAACTCGTTGCCCTCAGGGTCGCGCAGGGTCATCGCGAAGTAGTCGGCTCCCTCGGGGGCGTTGACGTAGGCCACGCTCGCGCCGAGAGCGACCAACCGCTCAGCCTCGGCCTCGACGGCGGCGCGCCGCTCGGCATACGGCATCGCCTCGCGACCGGGCGTGAACCGGAGGTCGAGGTGCAGGCGGTTCTTGACCGCCTTGGGCTCCGGCACCTCCTGGAACCAGATCCGCGGTCGGACGCCCTCGGGGTCGACGATCGCGCCACTGCCGGCCTCGGCGCCCTCGAGCTCGGACTGGGGTATGCCGCCGGCACGCCAGTAGTCGAGCCAGCTGGCCCAGCCGGGGGGCGCGGGCTCGGGGACGTAGTCGAGGGCCTCGCACCAGAACGTCACGAGCCGGGCGGTGTCGGTGCAGTCGACGGTCAGCTGCCAGGTGGTGGACATGGTCCCAGTGTCCCAGCGAGGTCAGACAGCGGCGGTGAACCGGGCCGACCAGTCCGCCAGGGCCGCCCGCAGCTCGGCGGTGCCCTCCTCGAGGGTGAACGGCGCACCGATCACGCCCAGGCCGAAGGCCGCCCAGCGCGGGTCCACGGCGTCCATCTCGATCCGGCAGGTGCGCTCGTCGACGACGCTCAGCCGCCCCCAGCGGCCCGTCCGAGGCTCGACCTCCTCGAGCGGGGCGTGCACCAGGGCCCGGACCACGAGGCCGGACTCGTTGCGGGACAGTCCCTTTCGCACGTATGCCGCCGCGTCGCCGCCGGGGATCTCGCGTGGCCGGAACCGGGCTCGGGTGCCTTGCGGCTCGCTGAGCCGGTCGAGCCGGAAGGACCGCCAGTCCTGCCGGTCGAGGTCGTACCCGAGCAGGTACCAGCGACGGCCGACGGTGACGAGGCGGTGGGGCTCGACGTGCCGGCGCACGTCCGTGCCCGCACCCTGGCCGCCGCGCGCGTGGTAGGTGAAGCGCACCCGCTCGGTGTCCCTGGTGGTCTGGGCGACCGCTGCGAGGACCTCGGCGCTCACGGCCGGGGCCTCGGCGAACGGCGAGTCCTCGGTGACCGCCCGCAGGGCCTCCGCCCGGCGCCGCAGCTTGGGCGGCAGGACCTGGACGACCTTCGACAGTGCCCGCACGGACGCCTCCGACAGCTCGCCGCTGGTCAGCTGCGCCGCGCCGTTGAGGGCGACGACCATCGCGATCGCCTCGTCCTCGTCGACGGTCAGCGGTGGCATCGTCGCCCCTGCGCCGAGCTGGTAGCCGCCGTCGACGCCCCGGACCGAGTCGACCGGGTAGCCGAGCTCGCGCAGCCGGTCGATGTCCCGCCGCAGGGTCCGGTCGGAGACCTCGAGCCGGTCCGCGAGCTCGCCACCGGGCCAGAACCGGTGGGTCTGCAGGAGCGACAGGAGTCGCAGGGTGCGCGAGCTGGTGTTGGCCATGGATCCAGAGTGCCTCACCAAGCGGTCAGAAAGTGACCGGAAGCCTCCCTAACGTCGGACGTGACAGCAGGACGACCGGACGAGAACGAGGAGAAGGACATGACCAGCACGATCCTGGCGGCTCACGGCGACGGCGAGCACTCGGCATCCGCGCAGCCGCAGACCCAGCCACCCCGTGAGGCGGTGGTCATGCGGGGTGCGCTGCCGCTCGGGCGGGCGCGGACCATCGCGCTGCTCAGCCTGTTCCTCGCCTCGACGATGGAGCTGCTCGACACGACGATCGTCAACGTCGCGCTGCCGACCATCGAGGCGGGGCTGCGGGCGAGTGCCGCACAGCTGCAGTGGATGGTCGCGGCCTACCCGCTGGCGTTCGCGGTCGGTCTGATCACCGGCTCGCGGCTCGGTGACCTGGTCGGGCGCAAGCGGGTGTTCGTCGGCGGTCTGGTCGGCTTCACCCTGATGTCGGCCGCGTGCGGGTTCGCGCCGAACGCCGAGCTGCTCGTGGCCTTCCGTGCCCTGCAGGGAGTAGCGGCCGCGGCGATGATCCCGCAGGTGCTCTCGAGCCTGCAGGTGATGTACGCGCCGCACGAGCGGGCCAGGGCGATGGGCATGTTCACCGGGCTCGCCGGCCTGTCCGCGGTGCTCGGGCCGGTCATCGGTGCGGTGCTGACCGAGGCGGACCTCGGTGGCCTCGGCTGGCGCTCGATCTTCCTCGTCAACGTGCCGTTCGGGTTGCTCGCCATCGCGGCCGCCCTGCGCTGGGTGCCGGAGTCGGTGGCGACGCGTCGTCCCCGGATCGACCTGCGCGGCGTCGCCACGCTCGCGACGGGCCTGCTCGCCGTGCTCTACCCGCTCACCCTCGGGCGCGAGCTCGGCTGGCCGCTGTGGGTGTATGCCGTCATGACCGCCGGGGTCGCCGTCCTCGTCGGGTTCGCGCGCAACCAGTGGCGGTCCGAGCGTGAGGGACGTGAGCCGCTGGTGGCGCTCAGCCTCTACTCAGGTCGTGGGTTCGCAGCCGGGTCCGGGCTGAATGCGTTGCTGTTCATGGCCATGAGCTCGTACTTCCTCTGCCAGACGATCTACTTCCAGGCCGGGCTGGGCTGGTCGGTGCTCAAGGCCGGGCTCACCGGGGTGCCGTTCTCGCTCATGACGACGGTGACGGCCGGGCTCGCGGTGGCAGTGCTCGCGCCACGGATCGGCCGGCGGGTCCTGCAGATCGGGGCGCTGACGTGGGCCCTCGGCGCGGTCGTCCTCGGCGTGACGGTCCACTCGGCTGATGCCGCGACGTCGGTGTGGGCGTTCATGCCGGGCCTGCTGGTCGCTGGTGCCGGGTTCGGGCTGATGGTGTCGCCGATCGGGGTGTTCACGCTCGCGGACGTGCCGGTCGACCAGGCAGGCTCGGCCTCGGGGCTGTTCGCCACGACAGGTCAGCTCTCCGGCGCCGCCGGGGTGGCCGTCGTCGGGTCGCTGTTCTTCTCGGTGGTGGATGCGCACGCGTCGGTGGTGCCTGCCGAGATGTTCCGGCCGGCCATCGAGGTGGCCCTCGCCGTGCTCGTCGGGCTGATGCTGTTGGCTGCCGTCGTGGCCCGTGCCCTGCCCGAGCACCTGCCGGCCGAGGCACTGGAGGGCGGCGCGGGCCACTGAGTGGTGCGCCGAGTGAGCGCGATGTGCTCGTCCCCGGCTGGGGAGACGCACCTCGCGCTCACTCGCCTGTCAGAGGGCGAAGCCGAGCCAGAGGGCCGGAAGTCCGAGCCCCAGCGAGAGCGCCAGGTTGCCGGCGAACGGCCGCCACGCCCGCTCCTCGAGGAACACCCACGTCTCGAAGGCCAGCGTCGAGAACGTCGTGAGCGCCCCGCAGAAACCGATGCCCACCAACGGCATCAGCCAGTCAGCCGGGTGGGAGACCCCCGCCACGACCCCCAGCACGAACGACCCGACCACGTTGACGATGAGCGTGCCGAGGATCGTGCCGGCACGGGTGTGTTCGCGGGCCCAGCGGTCGACGAGGAACCGCAAGGGTGCCCCGACTGCCGCGCCCGCCAGGACGATCAGCCACGTCACGGTCGCCGCCCGAACAACCGCTCGCCGAGCGTGACCCCGAGCCCCACCGCCACGAGCCCGGCCACCAGCGACCCCACGAGGTATGCCGCCGCGACCAGTCCGTGCCCCGCCTGCACCATCGCGTGGGTGTCCAGGGCGTACGACGAGAAGGTGGTCCACCCCCCGAGGACCCCGACCCCGAGGAAGGGTCGCAGCCACGGGTGCGGTCGGTCCATCGACAGGACCCAGACCACGAGGACACCCATGGCGAGCGACCCCGTGACGTTGACGAGGAACGTCGACCACGCGAAGGCCCCCGAGACGTGGGGGAGTGCCAGCCCCACGGCATACCGGGCGAGGGAGCCGACCACCCCACCCGCGGCGACCACCGCGAGCAGCCCGGCATCGCCCCGCCGCACGACAGCCATCAGGCGCGCTTGGTCTCCAGGAAGTCCGCGATCCGCCCGATCGCCTCGGTGAGCACGTCCACGTCGGGGAGCGTCACGAGGCGGAAGTGGTCGGGCTCGAACCAGTTGAACCCGGTGCCGTGGGTGACGAGGATCCGCTTGCTGCGCAACAGGTCGATGACGAAGGCCTGGTCGTCCTCGATCGCGTAGACCTCGGGGTCGAGCCGGGGGAAGCAGTAGAGCGCCCCGTGCGGCTCGACGCACGAGACCCCGGGGATCTCGTTGAGCAGGCGCCACGCCGTCTTGCTCTGCTCGTAGAACCTGCCGCCGGGGTGGATGTACTCCTCGATCGACTGGTAGCCACCGAGCGCGGTCTGGATCGCGTGCTGGCCGGGGACGTTGGCGCACATGCGCATGTTGGCCAGGAGGGTCAGGCCCTCGAGGAAGTCGGTCGCCAGCTCCTTGGGCCCGGACACCATGACCCAGCCCGCACGGTAGCCGCACACGCGGTAGGCCTTGGACAGCCCGCTGAAGGTCAGGCACAGCACGTCGTCGCCGGCGAAGGTCGCCGTGTGGTGGTGCACCGGCTGGCTGGCCTCGTCGGCGAACAGGATCTTCTCGTAGATCTCGTCGGACATCAGGACGAGGTTGTGCCGGCGTGCGATGTCGGCCATGCCGCGCACGATCTCGTCGCTGTAGACCGCACCCGTCGGGTTGTTGGGGTTGATGACGACGAGGGCGTGGGTGTTGTCGGTGATCTTGGACTCGATGTCGGCGAGGTCGGGGTTCCACCCGTTGGACTCGTCGCAGCGGTAGTGCACCGGGGTGCCGCCGGCCAGCGTCACGGCGCCGGTCCACAGTGGGTAGTCCGGCGCCGGGATGAGGATCTCATTGCCGTCGTCGACGAAGGCGGTCAGCACCATCGAGATCAGCTCGGAGACGCCGTTGCCGATGTAGATGTCGTCGACGTGGGTGTCGGTCAGCCCGCGCGACTGGTAGTAGTGCGCGACGGCGGTGCGGGCGGAGTAGATGCCGCGGGAGTCGCTGTAGCCCTGGGAGTTGGGCAGGTGGTGGACCATGTCCTGCAGGATCGCCTCGGGGGCCTCGAAGCCGAACGGCGCGGGGTTGCCGATGTTGAGCTTGAGGATCTTGTGTCCCTCGGCCTCGAGGCGCTGGGCCTCCTCGAGGATCGGCCCGCGGACGTCGTAGCGGACCTGGTGGAGCTTGCGGGACTGGGTGACTCTGCGCACGGGCTCAGTGTTCCAGCACTTCGACCGTCGTCACGACGGTGGTCACGCCCGGGCGAGTCGGCGTCGACGAGAACCCGAACCGGCACGGCGGCTCGACGGGCGCGAGGTCGCCCAGCGCGACACCCCGCCAGGTGCCCGACAGGGTCGACACGGCACGCAGGTCGGTGGCGCCGTACCACTCGCGTCGACCCTCGAGCGCGGTGCCGCGGGTGCGGACGCCGCGCAGCGCGACCCGGGCGAGCGGGTCGACGGCGGTGGCCCACCCCGTGCTGGTCGCCACGGGTGCCGGGACGGCGCGCAGCAGCCAGCCGAGCGGCTGGCGCCCCCCGAGCGTGAGGTATGCGGTGAGCTCGCCTCCGGCGCGCACGTCCCACCCGTGGCGGGTCGCCGCCACGTCGACCGGGCAGATGCTGACCTCGTCGAACGCGTAGGTCTCCTGGACGAAGTCGGCGACCGCGGCGCTCGGGGCCAGCAGGGTGCGGTGCCCGAGGGCGTCCTCGACCATCACGTCCGCGAAGGCGCCGAGAGGTGAGTCGTCCCACCGCCCGACGACGAGGCGGACACCGCTGCTCGAGCCCACCCCGGCGATGGCGCCCGTGAACCGAAGACGTCGCACGGGCGCCACCTTGTCAGTGGTGGGTCGGCTTGGTGAAGGCCAGGGCGGCGGCGAACCCGACGAGCAGGACGGCGGCCGGCAGCAGCAGGGTCTGCGACATCGCGGTGGCGAAGCCGTCGGCGACCTGCGGCGGCAGCTTGACCCCTGCGGTGCGCTGCGACATGTCCTGCGGCAACCCCGGCAGATTGGCGCTGAGGCGCGCCTCGATGAGGGCTGCGATCGCCGCGGAGCCGAGGACGGCGCCGACCTGGCGGGTCGTGTTGTAGATCCCCGAGCCGGCGCCGGCCGACGACAGGGGGAGGTTGCGGGTGGCCGTCGCCGCCAGTGGCGCCCACATGAAGGCGTTGGCGACGCCCATCAACGCCATGGGCAGCAGCAGCACCCACGTCGCGCTCCCGACCGTCGTGACCGAGCTCAGCCAGAACAGCGCCGCCGAGCACAGGGCGAGGCCGAACGCCGTGATGGTCCGGGGGTGCACGCGGTCGGTCAGCTTGCCCGCGACAGGGGCCAGGGCGCCGGACAGCACTGCCATCGGCACGAGCAGCAGCGCCGACTTCGTCGGGGTCATGCCGCGCACGACCTGGGCATAGAGCATGAAGGGAAACGCCATACCGGTGATCGAGAAGCCGACCGAGCTGATGGCGATGTTGGACAGAGAGAAGTTGCGGTCGCGGAACAGGCCGAGCGGCACGAGCGGCTCGGTGCGGATCCGGCTCTGCCAGAAGATGAACAGCCCGAAGACGACCAGCCCTGTCGCGATGAGCAGCGGCACCGACAGGAACCCGTTGATCTGGCCCCAGTCGTAGGTCTCACCCTCCTGGATGCCGAACACCAGCAGGAACATCCCGACGGCCGACAGTGCCACCCCCACCCAGTCGAAGCTGTGGCTGTGCGTCTCGAGCTTCGGCACCAGGCGCATCGCCAGGACGAAGGCGACGATCCCGACCGGCACGTTGATGAAGAAGATCCACTCCCACCCGGGGCCGTCGACGAGCAGCCCGCCGAGCAGCGGCCCCACGAGGATCGCGACGCCGGCGGTGGCGCCCCACAGCGACATCGCCTGGCCGCGGGAGGCGGCCGGGAAGGTGCGCGTGATGACGGCCATCGTCTGGGGCGTCATCATCGAGGCGCCGAGGCCCTGCGCGACGCGGGCGATGATGAGCATCTCGATCGTGCCCGTGAGGCCGCACCACAGGGACGCGACGGTGAACAGCGCGAGCCCGGTGAGGTAGACGTACTTCGGCCCGATCCGGTCGCCGAGCCGGCCCGTGATCAGCAACGGCACCGCATACGCGAGCAGGTAGGCGGAGGTGACCCAGATGACGGCGTTCACGTCGGCATCGAGGCCCTGCATGATGGCGGGCGTCGCGACCGACACGATGGTCGAGTCGACGAGGATCATGAAGAAGCCGATCACCATGGCCCACAAGGCCGGCCACGGCTTGTAGTCGGCGGGGAGGTCGGTCCTCAGGGTTGTGAGTGCGGCCATGGCAGGTCGCCTCTCTCGAGTCGGTCGATGAACCCGCGGATCCAGTCCTGCTGGGCGAGGTTCATGTGCTTGATGTAGTCGGCGGTGACCCAGTAGGCCTCCGCCACCTCCTGGGCCTTCGCCTTGTCGACGAGGCAGTCGATGTCGGTGAGCTCGGCGTCGATGACCCGGAGGTGGTCTCGCAGGTCCGAGCAGACGGCGCTGGCCGGGGCGTTGTGCGCCTCGGCGAGCGCGAGGGCAAAGCTGGGGAACTCGTTGATCGGCGCGCGCAGGATCTCGCGGATGCGGGTGACCAGGGCGGTGCGACCCTCGGGCGTGATCGCGTAGGTCGTGCGCTCGGGCCGGTTGCCCTCGCGCTGCGTGCCGGTGGCCTGGGCGAACCCGTCGGCCGTGAGCCGCTCGACCGTGCGGTAGAGCGACCCGGGTGTGACGCGGACGATCCGGTCCTCGTGCCGCTCCAGGAGCAGCTGGTACATCTCGTAGGGGTGCATGGCGCGCTCGTTGAGCAGCGCCAGCGCCGAGATGGCCAGGGGGGTGAGCGTGGTGGTCATGACCCAATCGTTCCGCGTGGAATAGTCCACGCGGAATATAGGCAGCGGGCGACCGGCTCGTCAAACCTTCCGGGGGAGGGCCGGTCTCCCCGCCCGTAGGCTCTGGTCATGTCCCCCCGCACCCCGCTCGGCGAGCTCGAGGTCGAGTTGACCCGGCTGCTGCGCCGGGCGCGCAGCGCCCAGCAGCGCACCGCCGCCCAGGTGCACCCCGACCTCGACTCGGCTGGGTATGCGGTGCTCGTGACGGTTCGCGAGCTGTCGCAGGCCAGTGGGGGCGCTCGCGGCGGCGAGGTCTCCGACGCCCTCGGTCTGCACAAGTCGACGACCAGCCGGAACCTCACGACCCTCGAGGCCCTGGGGCTCGTCGAGCGCATCGCCGACCCGCAGGATGCGCGGGCCCGGCAGGTCCGGCTGACCGCCGAGGGGGCCGAGGCGCTCGAGCGGTCCTTCGCGGGCCGGCGAGAACGGCTCAGGACGCGGCTGGAGTCGTGGGACCAGGCCGACATCGCCACCCTCGCCGGGCTCCTGCGCCGGCTCAACGACTCCGCGTCCTGAGGCGTCCGCGCTCTGACGCGAGCCGTGGGCTGAGGCGTCCGCGTTCTGACGCGAGCCGTGGCTGAGGCGAGCCGTGGCTGAGGCGAGCCGTGGGCTGACGCGAGCCGCGGAGCCGCCGGCTGAGGCTGTGCGGCGGCGGAGGCGCCATACCTCCCAACAAGTTGCCTTCAGCAACCAACTGGAGTTAAGGTTGTGTTCTGCAACCAAAGGAGCACCTCGTGACCGCCACGACCCAGACGCCCGTCCCGCCCGTCGGCGCCGTCGACCACGCCGTCGAGGTCCTGTCCGCGCTCTCCGGGCTCATCCGCACCAGCAGGGCCGCGGGGCGCCGGCTCCAGGACGACCTCGGCGCGTCCAGCACGCCTCTGGCCGTCCTCAAGGCCGTCGCACGCGAGGACGGCAACGACCGGCCGGGCGAGCTGGCGGTGGCCACGGGGGTCGCCCCCTCGGTCGTCAGCCGGGTGCTGGCCCGTCTCGAGGACGAGGGGCTGGTGACGCGGCGTCGCGACGAGGTCGACGCCCGGGCCTGCCACATCGTCCTCACCGGCGCGGGCGAGGCGCACCTGCGCAGGGTCCAGCGGGAGACCGCCGCCGTGCTGCACGACGCCCTCGTCGACCTCCCGGCCGACGACCTGGCCCGGCTGCCCCGGCTGCTCACCGAGCTCGAGCGGGCGCTGGCCCACGCGACCGAGCGTCTCTCGCACTCCCGACGCGCCGCCCTGACCGACCCCGAACCCGACGAAAGCCGCTGATGTCCGCCTCCGCTCCCACCTCCCTCGAGACCGGCTCGACCGCCCCCGCCCCCGCCCCGCAACCGTCGCCCCAGACGACCGAGCAGACGACCGAGCAGACGGGCGAGATGACGCACCGCCAGATCCTCGAGGCGATGACCGGCCTGCTGGCCGGCCTGTTCGTCGCACTGCTCAGCAGCACGATCGTGTCGACGGCGCTCCCGACGATCATCGGTGACCTGCACGGGACCCAGCGGCAGTACACCTGGGTCATCACCGCGTCCCTCCTCGCCACGACCGTCAGCACCCCGATCTGGGGCAAGCTGTCCGACCTGTTCAGCAAGAAGCTGCTCGTCCAGCTCTCGTTGCTGGTCTTCGTCCTCGGGTCGGTCGCGGCCGGTGCCGCGCACTCGGTGGGCTTCCTCATCGCCTGCCGTGTGGTCCAGGGTCTCGGCATGGGAGGGCTCACCGCCCTCACCCAGTCGATCATGGGCGCGATGATCGCGCCCCGACAGCGTGGTCGGTATGCCGGCTACATGGGTGCCGTGATGGCCGTGTCCACCGTCAGTGGCCCGCTGCTCGGCGGGTTCATCGTCGACAGCGGCCTCGGCTGGCGCTGGACGTTCTACGTCTGCGTGCCGATCGCCGTCGTCGCCATGTTCATGCTGCAGTCGACCCTGCACATCACCACGCCGAAGCGGACCCCGAAGATCGACTACCTCGGGGCGGTCCTGATCGCCGTCACGTCGTCCCTGCCACTGCTGTGGGTCACGTTCGCCGGGCACGACTTCGGCTGGTGGTCGGTGCAGACCGCGCTCTACCTCGGCGGCACCCTGCTCGGGTTGGTGCTGACGGTCGTCGTCGAGCTGCGCGCCGCCGAGCCCGTCATCCCGATCCGGCTGCTGCGCAGCGTCAGCACGAGCCTGGTGATCGTCGCGAGCATCGCCGTCGGCGTCGCCATGTTCGGCGGCACGACGTTCCTGGCGCAGTACTTCCAGATCTCCCGTGGCTACAGCCCGACGCACGCCGGGCTGCTGACCATCCCGCTGATGGGTGCCCTGCTGGTCTCCTCGACGCTGGGTGGCCGGCTCGTCACCAACACCGGCCGATGGAAGGGCCTCATCGTCGGTGGCGCGGTCTTCCTCACCGCCGGGCTCGTCTGGCTCGGCCGGCTCGACCACGTCACCCCGCTGTGGCAGATCGGCACCGCGATGGCGCTGATGGGCTTCGGGATCGGCGCCATGATGCAGAACCTCGTCCTGGCCGTCCAGAACACCGTGGACGTCCGCAACATCGGCGCAGCCTCCGCCAGCATCGCCTTCTTCCGCACCCTCGGTGGTGCCATGGGCGTCTCGGTGCTCGGCGCCATACTGGCCAACGGCGTGCGCGACAACATCGTGACGGGGCTGCGCGCACTCGGCCCCAAGGCAGTTGCGGCGGCCCAGGCCGGTGGGGGCACGGGCACGCTCGACCTCAAGGACATGCCACCGGCCGTCGCGCAGGTCGTTCGAGCCGCGTACGGCGACGCGACCGGCCACATCTTCATGGTCGCGGCCGCCTTCGGCCTGGTCGCGCTCCTCGCCGTGCTCTTCGTCAAGGAGGTGCCCCTGCGCACCACCGTGGGGACCAGTGACGAGGTCGCCGACTCAGAGGTCCTGGAGCCGGTCGCCGGCTGAGCGGTCCAGCGGGTCGCTCGGCCCGCCCGGGCCGAAGGCGACGACGGCCCGCACGCCTGGCGACGCATCGTCGAGCCACACGCGAGCACCGTTGCGCCGCAACAGCTCTCGCGTGATGGCGAGTCCGAGCCCGCTGCCCCCGCTGTCGCGGTCGCGGGCCTCGTCGAGCCGGGCGAACCGGTCGAAGACGCGTTCGCGGTCGGCCTCGGCGATGCCGTGACCGTCGTCGGTCACGACGAGCCACACGGCGTCGCCGTGACGTTCCCAGGACAGCGTGACGCGACTGGAGGCGTGGCGAACGGCGTTGTCGACCAGGTTGCCGACGGCCCGCGTGAGGTCGTCAGGTCGAGCCCTCACCATCACGTCCGCAGCACCGCCCGAAGGCCGGACCTGGACTGGCACGCGAGCGCTGGCATTGCGGTGCTGGGTGTCGGCCACCAGCTGGGCAACCGACACGTTCCGTGGCGTGGCCAGCGAGCCGTCGACGCCCGAACGGGCCAGCACCAGCAGGTCCTCGACGACGGATGACAAGCGGTCCACTTCGGGCAGCAGGTCGTCGGGCAGCGCGCCACCCTCGCCGACCCGGGCGGCCACCTCGAGCTGGGTGCGCATGCTCGCCAGCGGACTGCGCAGCTCGTGCGCCGCATCGGCGACGAAGCTGCGCTGCTGGGCGCCGGCCGAGGCGAGGCGGGCGAGCATGTCGTTGAGCGTCGTCGCCAGGGCGCTCACCTCGTCCCGCGTGTCGGGGACGGGGAGCCGCTCCGTCGGGTCTGCGGCCGCGCCGATCCGCTGGGCGCCCTGGCGCAGGGACTCCACCGGCCGGAGGGCCGACCCGATGACCCGCCAGGCGACGATGCCCAGCAGGGCGAGGAACAGGGGGAGGAGCACCAGCATGAGGGTGCGCAACACCCGGCGGCTGTTGTCGAGGTCGGCCGTCGGCACCGCTGCCACGACGAGCACCCGAGCAGTGGTGGGGCCGGCCTCGACACCCGCCACCTGGAGCTCACCCGACAGGCCGGCGCGAGAGCCCGGCACCCGCAGGCCCGAGCCCCGCGCCACGAGTCGGCGCTCGGCAGCGTCCACCAGGGGGGTCAGCCGGTCGGCGGCCACGGAGCCACCCACAACGCGGTTCTGTGCGTCGAGCACCTGCACCAGCTGGGCCCCGCTCGCGGGCACCGGCTCGGGCAGCCTCCCCTCGTCCACGAGGACGGCCACGTCGTTCGCACTGGCCCTGGCCTCAGCGGTCGTGGCACGGTCCAGGGCCGCGCCCATGGCGGCATACAGCACGATCCCGCCCACGAGCAGCGCCCCCGCGACGCCCGCCAGGCCAACCACCATGAGCCGCGAACGCAGGCTGCGCCGACCGAACCACCGGGTCATGGGCGCAACCGGTACCCGACGCCACGCACGGTCTCGATGCGCTCGCGGCCCAGCTTGCGCCGCAGGTAGCCGATGTAGACCTCGACCACGTTGGGGTCCACCCTCTCGGCCCCCCAGACGTTGTCGAGCAGGGACTCCTTCGTCGACACGGTGGGGTGGGCGCGCAGCAGGTGCTCGAGCACGAGGTACTCGCGTCGCGACAGGGCCACGACCTCACCAGCGAGCTCGACCCGGCGCGAGGCGGGGTCGAGGACGATCCCTGCGGCGCTGAGGGTGGTGGCGCGCGGCACCGGGTCACGGCGCACCATGGCCCGCAGCCGGGCGAGCAGCACGACGAACGAGAACGGCTTGGTGAGGTAGTCGTCGGCGCCGTAGTCGAGCCCGTCGGCCTGGTCGTACTCACCGTCCTTGGCTGACAGGAGCATGACCGGCACCCAGTTCTCCTCGGCCCGCAGCGTCCGGACCACCGTGTAGCCGGACATGCGCGGCAGCATGATGTCGAGCAGGACGGCGTCGTACGCGCCGTAGCGGGCGGCGTCCAGGCCGCTCGGTCCGTCCGTCGCGGTGTCGACCACGAACCCTTCTGCCGCAAGGCCCTTCGCCAGGGCAGCGGCCATCCGGGGCTCGTCCTCGACCACCAGCACCCGCATGCCGCCACTGTGGCACGGGTGCCGCGGTGGCGTCTGCCGACCACCGCGAAGGACCGCCCGGGGCGGTGGCGACCGCCGCGCAACGCCGACCGACCTGGCCGACCTCAGAAAAGTCACAGGTGCCGGGCGGCACCATGGACCCATGAGCCTGTTCACGGACCACCCGATCGCTCGCTGGGCCGCGCCGGCTGCCGCGTGCGCGGTCATCGGCGTCGTCGCCCTCACGGCCAACCACGTCGCCGGCGCCGACCCGGGCCTGCCGCCGAGGTCCGCCGCACAGCTGCTCGTCGATGTGCAGCAGGCCAACCTCAAGGGGCTGTCCGGCACGGTCGTGCAGACCTCCAACCTCGGCCTCCCGCAGATCAGCCTGGGCGGGTCGTCGGAGGGTGGTTCGTCCTCGCTGACCTCGCTGGTGTCGGGCACCCACACGTGGCGGGTCTGGCTCGCGGGTCCGCAGCAGCAGCGGCTCGCCCTCGTCGGGAGCCTCGGGGAGTCCGACGTGATCCGCAACGGCCGCGACCTGTGGGTGTGGTCCAGCAAGGACAAGACAGCCACCCACACGACGCTGCCGGCCGAGGCCGCCACGCCGCGCGAGAAGGCTCCCACCCCCGACCAGCTACCCAGGACACCGCAGGAAGCCGCCCAGCTGGCCCTCGCCGCCGTCGAACCCACCACGAGTGTCGCCACCTCGGGGGCGTCGGTCGTGGCGGGACGGCAGGCCTACGACCTCGTCCTCAGGCCGAAGGACTCCGCGAGCCTTGTCGCGTCCGTGCGGATCTCGCTCGACGCCGTCCACCACGTGCCCCTGCGCGTGCAGGTGTACTCGACCAAGACGGCCAGCCCGGCCTTCCAGGTCGGCTTCACGCAGGTGGACTTCGGCACGCCGGCCGCGCGACAGTTCGCCTTCAACCCGCCGCCCGGCACCAAGGTCTCGCAGTCGACGCTCGGCTCGGACCGGGCCGGCTCGGGCGCGGGTGCCGCGGGTGCTGCGGGTGCCAAGCCGGGAGCTGGTCCCGAGGGCTCCCAGCCGAAGGTCGTCGGCACCGGGTGGGCCGCCGTGGCGGTTGCGAGGTTGCCCAAGGCACCCGCGGACGCCACCACGCCAGGTGGCGCCGGGGGCACTGCAGCCGATCTCGCCGGCCAGCTGCAGCGGGTCCTGAGCCTGCTGCCGAAGGCGTCGGGGTCGTGGGGCTCGGGTCGCGTGCTCCAAGGCACCCTCTTCACGGTGGTGGTCACCGATGACGGCCGCGTCGCGGTCGGTGCCGTCGCCCCCGATCGGGTGTATGCCGCGCTGGCGGCGAAATGACCCAGCTCACCACGGCGGGTGAGCAGGTCGAGCCGTCGGGCCGGCGCGCCGACACCCTTGCGGCGGCCAGGTCCACGCACGGTCCGGCCGCGTCGCCCGAGACCGGGCTCGCGATCTCGACCCGAGGACTCACCAAGCGATTCGGGTCGCAGCTCGCCGTCGACGACGTCGACCTGCGCGTCCCCCGAGGCGCGGTCTACGGCTTCCTGGGCCCGAACGGGTCCGGCAAGACGACGACGATCCGGATGCTCCTCGGACTGGTCGAGCCGACGGCCGGCACCCGGAGCCTGCTCGGCATGGCCATCCCCCAACAGGCCACCGTCGCCCTGCACCGGGTCGGTTCGCTCGTCGAGGGCCCGGCGTTCCATCCCTACCTGTCGGGGTGGGCCAACCTCGCGAGGCTCGACGCCGCGGACGTCCTCGCCGATCCCCGCACGACCCGGGCTCGCATCGGCACCGCCCTCGAGCGGGTGGGCTTGAGCGCGGCCGCCGGCAAGCGGTACCGCGCCTACTCGCTCGGCATGCGCCAGCGGCTGTCGATCGCCGCCGCCCTCCTCGCACCTCGCGACCTCCTGGTGCTCGACGAGCCCACCAACGGACTCGACCCCCAGGGCACCCGCGAGGTGCGTTCGCTCATCGGGTCCCTCGCCTCCGACGGCACGACGGTCTTCGTCTCCAGCCACCTCCTGGCCGAGGTCGAGCAGATCTGCAGCCACCTGGGCGTCATGCGTGAGGGGCGGCTGGTCGCGCAGGGCACCGCGTCGGAGGTGCGCGCTGGAGGCACAGTGTCCCTGCACCTGGTGACCGCCCAGCCGGACGAGGCAGCGGCGGTGCTGACCGCCCTCGGGGTCCGGTCGGTCACGAGCCACGCGGGTGAGGTGCGCGGCATACCGGGCGAGCTCGAACCCGAGGCGATCGTCGCTGCGCTGGTCCGTGCCGGCGTCGGCGTCCGCTCGTTCACCGCGAGCTCGCCGAGCCTCGAGGACCTGTTCGTGTCGCTCACGGGGGAGGGCTTCGATGTCAGCGGCTGAGGTGGGGGTGTCGGGCGCCGGTTCGGCGCCGGGTGTCGTGAGCCGCCCGAGGGGCCGACGCCTGTCAACGCGGCTGCTTCGCTCGGAGCTGCGCATCATTGCCGGCCGCCGGCGCAACCAGGCCGGCCTCCTGGTCCTCGCCGCGGTGCCCATCGTGATGGCGATCGCCGTCAAGGTGTCGACGCCACGTGCCGGGGAGGGGCCCGACTTCCTGTCGTCGATCACCTCGAACGGCCTGTTCGTCCCCCTGGCGGCGCTCAGTGTCGAGATGGGGATGTTCCTGCCGCTGGCGATGTCGATGCTGGCCGGGGACGCGATCGCCGGCGAGGCCAACCTCGGCACCCTGCGCTACCTCCTCACCGTCCCGGTCAACCGCACCCGCCTGCTCCTGGTGAAGTACGCCTCGTTGTGCATCGGCGCGCTGTGGGGCATCGCCGCGGTGGCCCTGCCCGGGGCGGTCATCGGCATCGCGCTGTTCGGCACCGGTCCGCTGACCACCCTGTCGGGAACCCAGATCGGCTTCGGGGCAGCGGTGTGGCGCGTGGTGCTGGTCATGCTCTACCTCGCCGCGGGGCTCGCCGGCCTCGCCGCCGTGGGGTTGTTCATCTCCACCCTGACCGAGGTGCCGATCGCCGCGGCGATCGCGTTGATGGTGTTCACGATCGTGTCGTGGATCCTCGATGCGGTGCCACAGCTGGGCTGGCTGCACCCGTGGCTGCTCGTCGACCACTGGCTGGCATTCGGGGACTTGCTGCGCGACCCGATGGCCGGTGCCGAGATCGGGCGTGGCCTGTTCACCGCCGCCGGGTATGCCGTGGTGTTCTGGCTCGCGGCCTGGGCGCGGTTCGCGGGCAAGGACATCACGAGCTAGCGGTCCCCACAGCCCGGACGGCTGCGGGCGGGGTGACGAGGGCCACGGGCGCTCCGGGTTCCGCGGCTACCGGACGGTAACTAGGCTCGCTGACCATGACGACGCTGTCCGGCAAGACCATCATCATGTCCGGCGGGAGCCGTGGCATCGGCCTCGCGATCGCGGTCCGTGCCGCGCGGGACGGTGCCAACGTGGCGCTCATCGCCAAGACCGACCAGCCGGACCCCCGGCTCGCCGGAACGATCCACACCGCCGCCGCGGCGATCGAGGCGGCAGGTGGCCACGCACTGCCGATCGTGGGCGACGTCCGCGACGACGACCTCATCGCGGCCGCGGTCGACAAGACCGCGGCGCAGTTCGGCGGGATCGACATCGTCGTCAACAACGCGAGCGTCCTGAACCTCAGCCCCACCGCCCAGCTCGAGCCCAAGCGCTACGACCTCATGCAGGACATCAACGTCCGCGGAACCTTCATGCTGACCCGGGCGACGATCCCGCACCTGCTGGCCAGCCCTGACCCCAAGGTGCTCACCCTCTCGCCGCCCATCAACCTGGACCCGCGCTGGTTCGCCGGGCACCCGGCCTACACGATGGCGAAGTATGGGATGACGTTGGCAGCACTGGGGTTTGCGCACGAGCTCGGCCAGAAGGGCGTCTCGTCGACCTGCCTGTGGCCGGCGACCCTCGTCGCCACCGACGCGATCGGCAACCTGCCCGGCGGCGACCAGATGGTCAAGGTCAGCCGCAAGCCCGAGATCGTCGCGGACGCGGCCTACGAGGTGCTCACCACGGACGGGCAGTCGCTGAACGGACAGACCGTGATCGACGAGGACCTGCTTCGCTCGCGGGGCGTGGCCGACTTCGCGCCGTACTCGATGACGGGCAAGGACGAGGGCCTCGCGCCCGACATCTTCCTGTCCTGACCGACTGACGTCAGGACTCGGTCACGCGGCCGGCCTCGACGTGCCAGTGGCGGGTGGCGTGGACGTCGGCCAGCATCCGGCGGTCGTGGGTGACGAGCAGCACCGTGCCACCGAAGGAGTCGAGCGCCTGCTCGAGCTGCTCGATGGCCGGCAGGTCGAGGTGGTTGGTCGGCTCGTCGAGCACGAGCAGGTTGACCTCGCGGGCCTGGAGCAGCGCCAGCGCCGCACGGGTGCGCTCGCCCGGGGACAGGGACTCCGCCGGGCGGTGGACGTGCTCGGCGCCCAGGCCGAACTTGGCGAGCAGGGTCCGGACCTCGGCGTCGGGCCAGTCAGGGAGGGCCTCGCCGAAGGCCCGGGCGAGTGACTGTGGGCCGAGGAACAGCCCGCGGGCCTGGTCGACCTCGCCCAGGCGCACCGACGACCCCAGCCCTGCGCTCCCCTCGTCGGCGGTCAGGGTGCCGAGCAGCAGACCCAGCAGCGTCGTCTTGCCGGAGCCGTTGGCGCCGGTGATGACCACACGGTCGGCCCAGTCGACCTGGACGTCGACCGGACCCAGGGTGAAGTCGCCGCGCCGCACCACCGCTCGTGAGGCGCTCGCCACGACCGATCCCGAGCGCGGAGCGGCCGCGATGGTCATCCGCAGCTCCCACTCCTTGCGCGGCTCCTCGACCACCTCGAGGCGCTCGATCATCCGCTCGGTCTGGCGCGCCTTGGCGGCCTGCTTCTCGGCGGACTCCGCGCGGAACGCCGGGATGAACTTGTCGTTGTCGGTCTTCTTGCGCCGGGCGTTGCGCACCCCGACGGTCATCCAGTTGCGCTGCGTCACCGCGCGCTGCTCGAGGCGCTCCCGCGTGTCGGCGTAGTCCTCGTAGGCCTCGCGCGCGTGCCGCCGGGCCACCTCGCGCTCAGCGAGGTAGCTGTCGTAACCGCCCTCGTAGACGCCGACCTGCTGCTGGGCCAGGTCGAGCTCGACGACGCGTGTGACGGTGCGGGCCAGGAACTCCCTGTCGTGGCTGATGATGACCGCAGGGCTGCGCAGGCCGCCGACGAACTGCTCCAGCCGCTCGAGCCCGTCGAGGTCGAGGTCGTTGGTCGGCTCGTCCAGCAGCAGCACGTCGTAGCGGGACAGCAGCAGCGCCGCCAAACCGGCCCGCGCTGCCTGACCGCCGGAGAGGCTGGTCATCGGGGTGTCGAGGTCGACCCCCAGCCCGAGCGAGGCCACCGTGGCCGCGCTGCGCTCCTCGAGGTCTGCCCCGCCGAGGGCGAGCCACGTCTCCAGGGCCGCGGCATACCGGTCGTCTGCACCGGCCGCGGCGTCGGCCAGGGCGTGTGCGGCATCCTCCATGGCGACCTCGGCGGCCGCCACCCCGGTGCGTCGGGCGACGAAGCCGGCCACGGTCTCGCCGAGCCGCCGCTCGGGTTCCTGCGGCAGGTGGCCGACCGAGGCGGTCGCCGGGCTCAGCGTGACCGAGCCGGCCTCGGGTTCCTGCTCGCCCGCGAGGAGGCGCAGGAGGGTGGACTTGCCGGCGCCGTTCGCCCCGACGAGGCCGATGACGTCACCGGGTCCCACGACGAGGTCGAGGTCGGCGAACAGGGCCCGCGCACCGTGGCCGGCGGCGAGGCCGGAGGCCTTGAGGGTTGCGCTCATGTCGCGGCCGACGCTACCGGCCTCGCCCCGAGGGGCGACAGCGGATTCCCATCGCGGGCGCGGCGGCCCTGACGGGTGGCCCTCGGGCCCACCATCCGCCCTCCGCTTCGCTCCGGCCTCCCGCCAGGCCCGCCACGGCCCTGCGGGCCACCCGTCAGACCCGCCACGCGGGGTTGTGGGATGTCGGTGGGCGCGATGGGATGGCTGGCATGACACTGCTGTCGCACACCGTGGGTGAGACCGACGTCCCGCTGCTCGAGCAGACCATCCCCGACAACCTCGACGCGACGGTGGCCCGCTTCGGTGACCGCGAGGCGCTGGTCGACGTCCAGCAAGGCATCCGGTGGACGTATGCCGAGTTCGCCGGTGAGGTGGACCGGCTCGCCCGTGCGCTGCTCGCGGTGGGGGTCGAGACCGGCGAGCGCGTGGGGGTGTGGGCGCCGAACTGCGCCGAGTGGACCGTCGTGCAGTACGCGACCGCGAAGATCGGCGCGATCCTCGTCAACATCAACCCGAGCTACCGCACCCACGAGCTCGAGTACGTGCTGAAGCAGGCCGGGGTCTCGTGGCTGTTCCTCGCGGAGTCGTTCAAGACGAGTGACTACGTGGCGATGTTCGAGGAGGTGCGCGAGAGCTGTCCCGGCGTCAGGGGCGCGTACGTCCTCGGCCGGGACTCGTGGACCTCCTTGTTGGGGCGTGCGGACGAGGTCGGCCCGGAGCGGGTCGCCGCCGTGCAGGCCGGGCTCGACCCGCACGACCCCATCAACATCCAGTACACGTCCGGCACGACGGGGTTCCCGAAGGGCGCCACCCTCAGCCACCGCAACATCCTCAACAACGGCTACTTCGTCGGCGAGATCTGCGGCTACACCGAGGTCGACCGGGTCTGCATCCCGGTGCCCTTCTACCACTGCTTCGGGATGGTCATGGGAAACCTCGCCTGCACCACGCACGGCGCCGTGATGGTGATCCCCGCGCCGGGTTTCGACCCGGCCGCGACGCTGCGGGCCACGGCGGACGAGCAGTGCACGAGCCTCTACGGAGTCCCCACGATGTTCATTGCCGAGTGGGCGCTCGCCGACCACGCGGCATACGACCTCTCCTCGGTGCGGACCGGCATCATGGCCGGATCCCCTTGTCCTGCAACGATGATGCAGAAGCTGATCGACGCCGGGATCGGTGAGGTGACGATCTGCTACGGCATGACCGAGACGTCGCCCGTGTCGACCCAGACGCGCAGGGACGACTCGTTCGAGCAGAAGGTCGGCACGGTCGGGCGGGTCATGCCGCACCTCGAGATCAAGGTGGTCGACCCGCTGGGCGGCGAGACGCTGCCGAGGGGGGAGGCCGGCGAGTTCTGCACCAAGGGGTACTCCGTGATGCTCGGGTACTGGGAGCAGCAGGACAAGACCGACGAGGTGCTGGTCGACGGCTGGATGCACACCGGCGACATCGCCGTCATGGACGACGACGGGTACGTCCAGATCACCGGCCGGATCAAGGACATGGTCATCCGCGGCGGGGAGAACGTGTACCCCCGCGAGATCGAGGAGTTCCTCTACACGCACCCGGACATCCTCGACGCCCAGGTGGTCGGGGTGCCCGACGCGAAGTACGGCGAGGAGCTGTGCGCGTGGATCCGGATGAAGGAGGGCGCCGAGCCGCTCGACGCCGACGGGGTGCGCGCGTTCGCGACGGGAAAGCTGGCGCACTACAAGATCCCGCGCTACGTGATGGTCGTGGACGAGTTCCCGATGACGGTCACGGGCAAGGTCCGCAAGGTCGAGATGCGGGAGAAGTCAGTGGCCGACCTGGGCCTCGGCTGAGACCAGCTCGTCGTCGTGCGTCGTGACTCGCCCACGGGTCGGGTGGCTGGGCCACCAGAAGCGTTCGCCGAGGAGGCTCACGACGGCGGGCACCAGCACTGACCGGACGAGGAGCGTGTCGAGCAGCACGCCGAACCCGACGATGACCCCGATCTGCGCAAGCTGCACCAGGGGGAGCACGCCGAGGACCGCGAAGACCGCAGCCAGCAGGACTCCGGCGCTCGTGATCACCCCGCCGGTGACTGCCAGGGCAGAGACGATCGACTCGCGTGCGGGTACGCCGGCCGAGGCCTCCTCGCGGGCCCGCGTGGCCAGGAAGATGTTGTAGTCGACCCCGAGCGCCACGAGGAACAGGAACGCGAGCAGCGGTGTGCTCACGTCGAGGGGCGGAAAGCCGAGCACGTGCTGGAAGGCGAACCAGCTCGCCCCCATGCTCGCCACGTAGGTGGCCACCACGGTGGCGACGAGGACCACGGCCGCCACGACGGAGCGCAGCAGGGTCAGCAGGACGACGAGGACGATGCCGAGGATGAGCGGGAACAGGAGCAGCCGGTCGCCCGCTGTCGTCGTCCGGGCGTCGAGCGCCTCGGCGTCGGACCCGCCGACGAGGGCGTCGGCCCCGGGGACGCCGTGCACCGCCGTGCGCAGCGCTCGTACCTGCTCGAACGCCGCCGTGGTGCCCGGGTCGGCGGTCAGGACCACGTCGAGCTGGACCAGCCGGTCATCGCCGCCGGTCCTGCGGACGTCCTGGACCCCCGGGACCGCACGGGCGGCGGCGGTGACGGCCTCGGTCGCGGAGGCGGCAGCCACGACGGTGGCGGGTTCGCTCGTGCCGGCCGGGAAGGCCCGGGCCAGCTGCTCCTGGCCCACCACAGCCTCGGGCTTGGCGAGGAACTGCTCCTGCGGGGACTGCCCGACCAACAGGCCCAGGCCGCCGAGGGCCAACGTCGCGAGGACAACGAGGGACGCCAGGCCCACGACGAGCGGTCGACGGGTCACCGCCTCGCCGAGCCGTCGCCACACACCGGCGTGGCTGGGGTCGATCGACCCCACGGGCGGGATGAACGGCCAGAAGATCCGGCGTCCGAACAACACCATGGTCGCCGGGAGGGCGAGCAGCGCGTAGGCGAGGGCAACGGCGATGCCCACCCCACCGGCATACCCCAAGGACCTGGCGAACGGGTCGTCGGCGAGGCCGAGGCTGAGCAGGGCGAGGACCACCGTGCCTCCGCTGGCCAGGATCGCGGGCGCGGCGGACAGCAACGCGGCACGCATGGCCTCGTGCCGGTCCTCGGTGCGACGCAGCTCCTCGCGGTAGCGGGCGATCAGCAGCAGTGCGTAGTTGGTCCCGGCGCCGAAGACGAGCACGGAGGTGATCCCCGTGACGGCACCGTCGGCGCGCAGGTCGGTGGTCCGGCTGAGCAGGGCCAGGGCCTTGCCAGCCACCTGGTCGCCGGTGCCGACCACCGTCAGCGGCACGAGCCACAGCCAGGGGCTTCGGTACGTGAGCAGCAGCAGGAGGGCGACGACGCCAGCCGTCGCGCCCAGCAGGCGGATGTCCGCCCCGTCGAACACCGCGCCGATGTCGGCCGAGAAGGCGGGTCCCCCGGTGACCGTCGCGCGGAGCCCGTCGGGCAGGTTGCCCCTCACGGCTGACCGCAGCGTGGCGACAGCCTGCGAGACCTCGTCGTCGGCGAGGTCGGCCCGCAGGGGCACGACCGCCAGAGCGGTGGAACGGTCCTCCGACAGCTGCGGCGGGATCGGTGCGCTTGTCCCGGGAGCCCAGCGGCCGACGGCGGCGACGGCTCGGTCGCGGGACTGCTGCACCGCGCGGACGTCCGCGTCGCCGAGGCTGCCGCTGCTGCTCGTGTAGACGACGATGGCCGGTGAGACCCCGCTGTCCGGCAGGGTCTCGCGCAGGGCTGCGGCCCGAGCGGCCTCGACGCTGGCGGGCAAGGACGCCGCAGTGGTCGAGACCGGCGCCGGGTCTCCCGCGAACGCGAAGGCCGCCCCGGACACCAGCAGGGTGAGCACGACGACGACCCACTTGGACCGTGGTGTCGCCAAGGTCCCGAGCACGCGACCGAGGGCGGTGAACGGGCCGTGGTCCGCGGGTGGTCGTCCCTCTCGTCGACTGTGGAATAATTCCATGATGGAAACACTACACTGGCTCCATGACGACGGGCAATGCTGCGGACCACGACGCCCCTGAGCAGCGGGCTGGTGGCGCAGCGGCGGGGGCGGCTGCCGCGCGGGGTGGTGCCGGTGACCCGGTCTCGGCCGCCATCGTCGATGCCCTCCGGGCCTTCACGACGGCGATGGACCGCTACATCGACGTCCACGGGGGTGCCGTCGGGATGCACCGAACCGATCTGGTCGCCCTCGGGCACGTCATGGACGCGGGTCGGCAGGGCGACCACCTGACGCCCACGGAGCTGGCCTCCGCGCTCAACCTCAGTGCGCCTGCGACCTCGGCACTCCTCAGCCGCCTCGAGGCGGTCGGGCACGTCCAGCGGACCCACGCGAGCAGCGACCGCCGCCGCGTCTCGATCGAGATGACCGACGACGCGATGGCGGTCGGCCGACAGGTCTTCGGCCCGCTGGCCGTGGAGATGGCTGGGGCCATCGACGCGTATGGCCCAGAGGAGCGCGAGCTGGTCCTGCGTTTCCTCACGGACGTGCTCGCGGCCACCGCCCGGGCCACGGACGGAGCCGGCACGCGCCGCTGACCTGCGGCGATGCGCGGCGCCGGGCTGGTCGCAGCCCTCTTGCTGGTCTAGGTTCGAGATGTCCGGCACACCGGACGTCGACGACCCCAGGAGGGCGCATGGACGGCATGACCATCGTCTGGATCATCATCGCGATCATCGTGGTGCTTGCTCTGTTCGCACTGTTCGTCTCCCAGTCGCGCAAGCGGCAGGCCGAGGCCCACCGCGAGGAAGCCGCTGACCTGCGCGCCACCGCTGCAGAGCACGACCGCGAACACCGCGAGCGCGAGGCCGCGGCCGCCGAGGCGCAGGCCCAGGCGGACAAGGCGCGCGCGGAGGCCCAGGAGCAGCAGGCCAGGGCCCAGCGTCTCGAGGCGGAGGCGGAGCGCCGCGGCGAGGCGGCCGCGGAGGCGCGGGACACCCGGGACGAACACCTGCGCCAGGCGGACGTGACCGACCCCGACGTCGACGCCGACGAGCGGGACCCGTGGGACGGCACCGGCGAACGCCTCGCCGACGAGCGCGACGGGACCGACAGGGTCGACGCGACCGACCGGGTCGACGGGACCGACCGGGTCGACGCGACCGACCGGGGCGACGGGACCGACCGGGTCGACGAGGTCGACGACGCGACGGCACGCCGGGACGAGGGTCGCAACTCACCCGACCGGGCCTGACGCCCGGGAGCGCCAGCGAGACACCGACAGCCGGTGGGCCAAGTGGCCCACCGGCTGTCGTGTGCCCGGGAATGCCTTGACTGGCCGGCCGGTTCTAGGAGATAGTTGAATTTCGAACTAGATCGGAGAGCTCGATGCCTGCCGTGACCGTGAGTGACCTGACCGTCCTGCCCCGCGTGCCAGCCCCCGCTGCCACTGCGACGCCCCGGGCCGTGCGCTCCATCTCGACCGCGCCCAGCGGCATCGAGGGGGAGGGGTTCCCGGTCAAGCGCGCCTTCGCGGGGGTCGACCTGCGCGACCTCGACCCGTTCATCCACATGGACGAGATGGGCGCCGTCGAGTACGCGCCCGGTGAGCCCAAGGGCACGCCCTGGCACCCGCACCGCGGCTTCGAGACCGTGACCTACATCATCGACGGGATCTTCGACCACCAGGACTCGTTCGGAGGTGGCGGCACGATCACCAACGGCGACACCCAGTGGATGACGGCCGGCGCCGGGATCCTGCACATCGAGGCCCCGCCGGAGCACCTCGTCATGAGCGGCGGCCTGTTCCACGGGTTCCAGCTGTGGGTCAACCTGCCCAAGGTCGACAAGCTCAAGGCCCCTCACTACCAGGACCTGCGCTCCGGCGAGGTCGGCTTGGCCACGTCGGCGGACGGCGGGTCGCTGTTGCGCGTCATCGCCGGTGAGGTCGGCGGCGTGACCGGTCCCGGGTCCACCCACACCCCGATGGCGATGGTCCACGCGACCGTGTCGCCCGGTGGCGAGCTCGTCGTGCCGTGGCGCCGCGAGTTCAACGCCCTGGTCTACGTCATGAGCGGCGACGGGTTCGTCGGTCCCGACCAGACGCCGGTCGGGCCGGGCCAGCTCGCCGTGTTCGGCCCCGGGGACACCATCACCCTCTCCTCTGCACGCACCCAGCAGGAACGGTATGCCGCGGGGCTCGACGTCGTCATCCTCGGCGGCCTGCCCATCCGGGAGCCGGTCGCGTGGGCCGGGCCGTTCGTGATGAACACCCGGGCCGAGCTCGTGCAGGCCTTCCAGGACCACGAGGCCGGCCGGCTGGGCCAGCCCGTGCCCCACGGCGACGTGGGCGGCAGCACCGCCTGAGCCCCTCTGGCGGCGCGGGCGCGCGTCTTCGATGGGTTGACCACGCCAGGGTGTGGCCGATCCATCAAAGACTGCATTGGCGCCGCCTCAGGAGATACGATACGGTGCGTAGCGTATTGAAAGGAGCCGAGTTGATGACCACTCGCACCCGCGCCACCGTGCGCGCCACCCAGTACGACCGGCGGGCCCGCCACCGCGCGCAGGGCTACCCCCACGACTACCTGCACGAGAACCGCCCCTACGCGCAGACCCAGGCCGACATCGGCGGCGGCCTGCTCCTCGGCGGCATCACGCTCGTCGTGCTGATGGCCCTCCTCGTGCTCGGCCTGGTCTGACCGGACCGCCTGCCGACCGCACCGTCGCGCCCGTCGTCCACCCGCTGGACGGCGGGCGCGACTGTCCTCACATTGCGACGCCATTGCAGCGGCTCACCCCCTAGGTTGGGCGAGGTCACGGCCTTCCAGCGACGGGAGCAAGAGTGCGCATCGGTGTTCCAGCAGAGTCCAGGCCGGGGGAGACCCGGGTCGCCGCCACGCCCAAGACGGTGGGCCAGCTCATCGGCCTGGGCTACGAGGTGGCGGTCGAACGTGCCGCTGGCGCGCGTGCCTCCTTCTCCGACGAAGCGTATGCCGCGGCGGGCGCCGCCGTCGTCGACGGCACCGAGGCATGGGCGTCGGACGTCGTCCTCAAGATCAACGCACCGACCGAGGACGAGATCGCCCGACTGCGGCGGGGGACGGTCCTGGCCTCGCTGATCTCCCCAGCGCTCAACCCCGAGCTGGTCGACCGCCTGACCGCCGCCGGCGTCACGGCGCTGGCCATGGACGCGGTCCCGCGCATCTCGCGGGCGCAGTCCCTCGACGTGCTCTCCTCGATGGCCAACATCGGTGGTTACCGAGCCGTGATCGAGGCGGCCCACGAGTTCGGCTCGCTGTTCACGGGCCAGGTCACCGCCGCCGGCAAGGTCCCCCCGGCCAAGGTCCTCGTGGTCGGCGCCGGTGTGGCCGGGCTCGCCGCCATCGGCACCGCCAGCAGCCTGGGCGCGATCGTCCGGGCGTTCGACGCGCGGTCCGAGGTGGGCGAGCAGGTCGAGTCGATGGGCGCCGAGTTCCTGCGCATCGCGGTCGAGGACGAGGGTCCCTCGGCCACCGGCTACGCCAAGGAGATGGGCGAGGACTTCAACCGCAAGGCCGCCGAGCTGTATGCCGAGCAGGCCAAGGACGTCGACATCATCATCACGACGGCACTCATCCCGGGCCGCCCGGCGCCCCGGCTGATCACCGAGGAGATGGTGGCCTCGATGAAGCCGGGATCGGTCGTGGTCGACATGGCTGCGTCCAACGGCGGCAACGTCGCCGGGACGGTCGCCGACCAAGCCGTCACCTCGGCGAACGGCGTGAAGCTGTTGGGGTACACCGACCTGCCGGGCCGCCTGCCGACCCAGGCGAGCCAGCTGTTCGGCACCAACCTCGTCAACCTGCTCAAGCTGCTGACCCCGGGCAAGGACGGCCAGCTGGTGCTCGACCTCGACGACGTCGTGCAGCGCGGGATGACGGTGTGCCGCGACGGCGAGACCCTGTGGCCGCCACCGGCCGTGCAGGTCAGCGCCGCACCGGCTGCGACCGCGGCGCCGGCCGCACCTGAGCCCGCAGCGCCGAAGAAGCCGCGAGACCCCAAGCTCCGGTACCTCTGGATGGCGATCGCCGCTTTGGTGTTCGCCCTCGTGGCGTCGCAGTCGCCGGCGATCTTCCTGGGCCACTTCACCGTGTTCGCGCTCGCCGTCATCGTCGGGTTCTACGTCATCTCCAACGTGGCCCACGCGTTGCACACTCCCCTGATGTCAGAGACCAACGCGATCAGCGGCATCATCCTGGTCGGCGGTCTCCTGCAGATCGACAGCGACGACGCCGTGGTCAAGACGTTGGCGTTCCTCGCGATCATGGTGGCGACCATCAACATCTTCGGTGGTTTCGCCGTCACCGGTCGCATGCTCCAGATGTTCCGGAAGGACTGAGCCGGTATGAGCGGCAACGTGACCAACAACCTCGTCCAAGCGGCATACATCCTCGCGGCCGTCCTCTTCGTGCTGTCGCTCGCCGGGCTCTCGAAGCACGAGAAGGCCAAGGAGGGCAACGCCTTCGGCGTGCTGGGGATGACCATCGCCCTCGTCGCGACGGTCTGGGGGGTCCTTGCCAGCTCACCTCACGCGCTGAGCACGCTGCTGTTCATCGTCGTGGCTATGGCGATCGGTGCGTCGGTCGGCCTCTGGCGGGCGCGCGTCGTCGAGATGACCCAGATGCCCGAGCTGGTCGCGATGCTGCACAGCTTCGTCGGCCTCGCGGCGGTGCTGGTCGGGTTCAACTCGCACCTGACCGTGGGTGATGCCTCCGACACGATCCACAGCGTCGAGGTCTTCCTCGGGGTGTTCATCGGCGCGGTCACGTTCACCGGGTCGATCGTCGCGTTCCTCAAGCTCAGCGCGCGCATCAAGTCCTCGCCGCTGATGCTGCCCGCCCGGCACTGGCTGAACCTGCTGGCGCTGGTGGTGTCCGCCGGGCTGCTCGTGTGGTTCGTCCAGTCGCACTCGGTCGTCCCGCTGCTGGTGATGACCGCCATCGCCCTGGCGTTCGGGTGGCACCTCGTCGCTTCGATCGGCGGCGGCGACATGCCCGTCGTGGTGTCGATGCTCAACAGCTACTCGGGCTGGGCTGCGGCTGCTGCGGGCTTCATGCTCGGCAACGACCTGCTCATCGTCACCGGGGCGCTGGTCGGCTCCTCCGGTGCGATCCTGTCCTACATCATGTGCAAGGCCATGAACCGGTCCTTCTTCTCAGTCATCGCCGGTGGGTTCGGCCAGGAGGTCTCGGTCGGTGACGACAAGGACTACGGCGAGCACCGCGAGACCATCGCCGCCGACGTAGCCGAGCTGCTGCGCGACGCCTCGACCGTCGTCATCACGCCCGGCTACGGCATGGCCGTGGCGCAGGCGCAGTACCCCGTCGCCGAGCTG
Organism: Pedococcus sp. P2_E4; assembly: GCF_056403935.1. Lineage (NCBI taxonomy): Bacteria > Bacillati > Actinomycetota > Actinomycetes > Micrococcales > Intrasporangiaceae > Pedococcus > Pedococcus sp. P2_E4. The sequence goes on from NZ_JBFUEO010000011.1 coordinate 64,041, forward strand.
ACCAGCCAGCTGCGCAAGAAGGGCGTCAACGTCCGGTTCGGCATCCACCCCGTCGCCGGTCGCCTGCCCGGCCACATGAACGTGCTGCTGGCCGAGGCGAAGGTGCCCTACGACATCGTGCTCGAGATGGACGAGATCAACGGCGACCTCTCCGACACCGACGTGGTGCTCGTCATCGGCGCCAACGACACCGTCAACCCCTCGGCCGCCGAGGACCCGACCAGCCCCATCGCGGGGATGCCGGTGCTCGAGGTCTGGAAGGCGCGCCACGTCGTGGTGTTCAAGCGATCCATGGCGACCGGCTATGCAGGTGTGCAGAACCCGTTGTTCTTCAAGGACAACAGCCAGATGCTCTTCGGCGACGCCAAGGAACGCGTCGAGGACATCATCAAGGCCCTCTGAGACCCAGCGCTCAGGACCTTGCAGGCGTCGGCCGGCGGCGGTACGTCACCCCCGAAGCGATTCCCCGGTGCCAAGCAACCGTCCTCTCATGCCGATGAGCGCGCACAAGGCGGCGACGTCCTGAGAGCATCTTCACGTGACCGACGACTCGACCCTGCCGGAGACCCTGACGCTCGATGAGGCGTATCGGGCTGCCTTCTTCATGACGGACTTGTATGTGGGCATGGAGACCAGCCCCGACAAAGGCTTGGTTCTGTTCCACCAATACCTGCAGACGGACCCGGCGCGCTGGGAGGACTGGAAAGAGTCGATCCGTGCTGCCCTTCGGTCCGACGCGAGCCCTGATCCGCTGGTCGAGAACCTCAGTCGCGACTGAACGGAAAACGCACTCTCTTGCCGTGGACAGTTCGATCGGACTACCGACGAGCGGTCGTCTGCTTCTGCCCTACCTCAAGGGCTCGTCGTGCCAGAACGAGCGTTCCAATCGTGCTCGGCCAGGTCATCCACAGTGGCAAGGCGTGATGGTCCGGTCAGCTGCCTTGCGGCGGGGGGTGGCCGGGGTCGGCGACGACGCAGAACTCGTTGCCCTCAGGGTCCGCCATCACCTGCCACCAACTGTCGATGGCCTCCAGCAGGTCGGTCACGGGCTCGCCGATCCGCCTGCCTCCCAACGCTTCCAGCCGTTCGACCAGGGCCGGGACGCCGAGCTCGAGCGGCGGGTGCACGTCCACATGCATGCGGTTCTTGCCGACCTTCTCCTCGGGCACCCGTTGCAGGATGAACACCGGCCCGGGGGGCTCGCCCTCTCGCGGGCGCAGCACCTCGAACTCGGGCAGCGAGAACACCGCGTCGTAGCCCAACGCCGCGCACCAGAAGGGCACGAGCACCGACAGGTCACGTCCGTCGAGGACGACACTGAGCCGCATACCCCCACCATGCCGTATGGGGTGCGGCACCGACCCGAGGTCGCCCGCTTTGGGGGTGCAAGGGTGAGGAATGCGTCACTCCTGCACCCCCAAAGCGGGGGAAGGCCGGGGGTCAGGTGCTCGTCAGGCTGGGGATCTCGCCCTCCTTGGGGTTCCCGGAGAGCCGGCTGCTGCGGTAGCCGTACGCGAAGTAGATGACGAATCCCAACGCCATCCAGATGACGAAGCGGATCCACGTCTCGACGGGCAGCGTGAGCATGAGGTAGCCGCAGATGGCCGCGGACACCCACGGGACCACAGGCGAGAACGGCACTCGGAATGGCCGTTGCAGGTCTGGGCGGCGCCGGCGCAGCACCGGGACCGCGAGCGAGACGAGGAAGAAGGCCGACAACGTCCCGATGTTGATCATGAACTCGAGCTTGCCGACCGGCGTGAGCGCCGCGACCAGTGCCACGACCACGCCGACGATGACGGTGATGCGCAACGGTGTGCCGGTGCGGTGGTTGGTCTTGCCCAGCCACGGCGGCAGCAACCAGTCGCGCGACATCGCGAAGACCACTCGGGACGTCCCGATCAACAGTGTCATGACGACCGTGGTGAGGCCTGCCACGGCGCCTGCGGAGATGAGGGTGGCGTAACCGGACTTCCCGACGCTCTCGAAGGCGGTGGCCAGGGAGGCTTCGGTCGAGAGCTTGTCGAAGCGGACCATGCCGGTGAGGACGACCGCCACCGCGCAGTAGAGGACGGTGCAGATGACGAGGGAGGCGATGATGCCGATCGGCAGGTCGCGCTTGGGGTTCTTGGCCTCCTCGGCCGTGGTCGCGACGACGTCGAAGCCGATGTACGCGAAGAACACCAGGGACGCCGCGGCGAGGATGCCGGGGATCCCGAAGTGCGACGGGGCGAAGCCGAACGCCCACTCGATCAGCGGCGACTCGAGCGAGGACTTGGCATTGGCGGGCTGGCTGGGCGGGATGAAGGGCGTGTAGTTGGCCGACTTGATGAAGCCGATGCCGGCGACGATGACGAACAGCACGATGAAGACCTTCAGGGCCACCAGCACCAGGTTGACGCGCAAGGACTCCTTGATGCCGATGCTCACGAGGATGCTGAGCACGATGACGAGCACGAACGCGGGCAGGTCGAACCGCGAGCCGTAGGCCACGGACTCCGGGATCGTGAACCCGAGGTGGTCGAGGAACACCCCGAGATAGGCCGACCACCCCTGGGCCACCACGCTGGCGCCCAGCATGAGCTCGAGGAGCAGGTCCCAGCCGATGATCCAGGCGACGATCTCACCGAGGCTGGCGTACGAGAACGTGTAGGCGGAGCCACTGATGGGGATCGACGACGCGAACTCGGCGTAGCACAGCGCGGCCAGACCGCAGCAGACCGCGGCGGCCACGAAGGACAGCACGACCGACGGCCCCGCCAGCTCCTTGGCCGCCCGTCCCGCGACGGTGAAGATGCCGGCGCCGATGACGACGCCGACACCGAAGACGGTGAGGTCGAGGGCGGTGAGTCGCTTCTTGAGCTGGTACTCGGGCTCGTCGCCGTCGCGCATGGACTGCTCGACGGACTTGGTGCGGAACATGGACATCGGCGCGGCCTCCCGATCTCGGTGCGAGCCGCAGCACCGCGACCCGAATTGCAGCCAACCTAGCGTCGGTGAGGGGGCTGCGCTCTCCGGCGATCCGGCATACGAAACGTCCGGGCCGGCCCGCAGGGGCCGACCCGGACGTCGTGGTGTGGTGGGTCAGACGAGGTCGTAGCGGTCGAGCTCCATGACCTTGACCCAGGCGGCGACGAAGTCCGCGACGAACTTGTCCTTGGCGTCGTCGCTCGCGTAGACCTCGGCCAGCGCCCGCAGCTCGGAGTTCGACCCGAACACCAGGTCGGCCCGCGTGCCGGTCCACTTCACCTGCCCGTCGCCGTCCACCGCCTCGTATGACGTGGAGTCCGGTCCGGTGGCCCGCCAGGCCGTGTCCATGGCGAGCAGGTTGACGAAGAAGTCGTTCGTCAGCGTGCCGGGTCGGTCGGTGAGGACACCAGCCGTGGACTGCTGGTGGTTGGCGCCCAGCACCCGCAGGCCACCCACGAGCACCGTCATCTCGGGTGCGCTGAGGGTGAGCAGGTTGGCCCGGTCGACGAGCAGGAACTCGGCGGGGAGCCGCTGGCCCTTGCCGTCGTAGTTGCGGAACCCGTCGGCCCGCGGCTCCATCTCGGCGAACGACTCGACGTCGGTCTGGTCCTGCGTCGCGTCCGTGCGACCCGGGGTGAAGGGGACCTCGATGTCACGCCCGGCGGCCTTGGCGGCCAGCTCGACGCCGACACCACCGGCGAGCACGATCAGGTCGGCCAGGGAGATCCGCGTGCCACCTGACTGGGCTGCGTTGAACGACTCCTGGATGCCCTCCAGCGTCCGCAGGACCGTGGCGAGCCGGGCCGGGTCGTTGACGTCCCAGCCGTTCTGCGGCTCGAGGCGGATGCGCGCACCGTTGGCGCCACCGCGCTTGTCGCCACCGCGGAACGTGGAGGCCGAGGCCCAGGCCGTGGACACGAGGTCGGCGACGGACAGGCCCGAGGCCGCGATCTGCTCCTTGAGGGAGGCGACATCGGCCGCGTCGACCAGGTCGAAGTCGACCGCCGGGACCGGGTCCTGCCAGATCAGGACCTCGCTGGGCACCTCGGGCCCGAGGTAGCGCACGACGGGTCCCATGTCGCGGTGGGTCAGCTTGAACCACGCGCGGGCGAAGGCGTCGGCGAACTCCTGGGGGTTCTCGAGGAACCGCCGGGAGATCTGCTCGTAGACGGGGTCGACCCGCAACGCCAGGTCGGTCGTGAGCATGTTGGGGGCGATCCGCGTGGTCGAGTCGTGGGCGGCGGGGACCGTGCCCTCGCCGCCGCCGTCCTTGGGCTTCCACTGGTGGGCGCCGGCCGGGCTCTTGGTCAGCTCCCACTCGAAGCCGAAGAGGTTCTCGAAGAAGTGGTTGCTCCACTGGGTGGGCGTCTGGGTCCAGGTGACCTCGAGCCCGCTGGTGATGGTGTCGGCGCCCTTGCCGGTGCCGTACGAGCTGCGCCACCCGAGGCCCTGCTCGGCGAGCTCCGCGCCCTCCGGCTCGTCGCCGACGTGCTGCTGCGGGTCGGCGGCACCGTGGGTCTTGCCGAAGGTGTGGCCACCGGCGATGAGGGCCACCGTCTCCTCGTCGTTCATCGCCATCCGGCGGAACGTCTCGCGGATGTCGCGCGCAGCGGCCAGGGGGTCCGGCGTGCCGTTGGGGCCTTCCGGGTTGACGTAGATGAGGCCCATCTGGACGGCGGCGAGGGGGTTCTCCAGCTGGCGGTCACCGGTGTAGCGCTCGTCGCCGAGCCACTCGGTCTCGGGGCCCCAGTAGACGTCCTCGTCCGGCTCCCACACGTCGACGCGACCGCCACCGAACCCGAAGGTCTGGAAGCCCATGGTCTCGAGGGCGACGTTGCCGGTGAGGATCATCAGGTCGGCCCAGGAGAGGTTCTGGCCGTACTTCTGCTTCACCGGCCAGAGGAGCCGGCGGGCCTTGTCGAGGTTGGCGTTGTCGGGCCAGCTGTTGAGCGGGGCGAACCGCTGCTGGCCGGCGCCGGCTCCACCGCGGCCGTCACGGATCCGGTAGGTGCCGGCGCTGTGCCAGGACATGCGGATCATGAAGGGGCCGTAGTTGCCGAAGTCCGCCGGCCACCAGTCCTGCGAGGTGCTCAGCACGTCGGCAATGTCACGCTTGACGTCGTCGAGGTCGAGGCTGTTGAAGGCCGCCGCGTAGTCGAAGTCCGACCCGAGCGGGTTGGCCACGGCCGGGTTCTTGGCGAGGATCCGCAGGTTGAGCCGGTCGGGCCACCAGCCCCGGTTGCTGCCGCCGCCCTGCGTGGGGTGCGGGGTGCTGTGGGCGACCGGGCACTTGCCCTTTGAGGCGGTGCCGTCGGTCACCCCGTCGGCCTGGGGGTTCGTCTCGGCGGTCAGGGGCTGGTCCGGGTCCCACCCCGCTGCGTTGGCCTCGTCGGCTCGCTGGGTGGGGCTCAGGGGCTGGTCGGTGTCCGACATGTGGGTTCCTTCCACGGGGGTCGAGGGCGGGGCGGTGGTCTGGTCTGGGCGGGGCGGTGGTCTGGCCTGGATCGTCGTCAGCCGGTGGCGGCGACGGGGTCGTGGGCGGCGCACTCGGGGCACAGGCCCCAGTAGACGACCTCCGCCTCCTCGATGACGAAGCCGTGGTCGTCGGCCGCCGTGAGGCACGGGATCTGGCCGACAGCGCAGTCGACGTCGGCGATGGTGCCGCACCCCCGGCAGACGACGTGGTGGTGGTTGTCGTCGACCCGGGACTCGTAGCGCGCCACCGAGCCGGCCGGCTGGATCCGGCGCAGCAGTCCGGCCGTCGTGAGCACGCGCAGCACGTCGTAGACGGCCTGGTGCGACACGTCGCCGAGCTCGCCACGCACGACCCGGATGACGGTGTCGGTGTCGGCGTGCGGGTGCTCGCGCACCGCTGTCAGCACGGCCACCCGGGGCCGGGTCACCCGCAACGAGGCGGCGCGCAGCAGCTGCTCGAGCTCGGGAGTGCTGGCCACGCCCCGAGCCTGTCCCATTGTCTTGAATGAGTCAAGAACAGGATCAGCAGTCGGACGGCCTAGTCGTCGTCCCAGCGCTGGACGCCGGGCCGCGGGCGCAGGGGGATGGGACCGGTGTCGGCACTGCGGTCGCGGGCCCGCAGGTCGGGGCTGCGGTAGAGCGAGTCGGCCCGCTCGTCATACGGGTCGCGCGGGTCGTGCGTGTCGCGCGGGTGGACCGGGGAGTGCCGTGGGTCGTCCCACCCGGCATACGGGTCGGGTGCGCCGGCGGGGCCGGCCGCCCGGGAGGCCCACCCGGCGTCCCAGTCGTCCTCGAACCGGTCGTCGTGGCCGTCGGCCGGCAGGTCCCGCTCGCGGTCGCCGACCCCGAAGATCTCCGCACAGATGGCGCGGTAGTGGTGGTCGGGCTGGGGGACCCAGTTGACCTCGCGCAGGGCCTGGTCCTGGCCCGCCGACTCCATCACGAACCTGCCGTAGCCGAACAGCCGTCCCGGCACCGACCGCTCGAACGACATGTCGGTGACCTTCATCAGCGGCATCATCGAGACCTTGCGGGTGATGAAGCCGTAGAAGAGCAGCAGTCGCTTGTCGGTGGCGACGAACCAGTCGTGGCGCCACTCGGCGACCTTGAAGAGCATCCGGCCGACGAGGGCGAACCAGGCCCACCACAGGACCGTCGACACGAGGCCGAGCGCGGGGTCGATGGTCGAGTCGACCCACAGGGCCACGACCGCGCCCACGACTGCCGAGCCGACGGGCTCGGCGACCTTGCCCCAGTGCTGGTGGACGGCCGTGACGAGGCGCTCGCCGTCAAGGAGGTAGCGGTCGAGCTCCTCGTGGCGCCCCTCACGGCCGGGCACGGCCTACCTGCTGAGGAGTGCGTCGAAGAAGGTGCCGATGCTCTTGGCGCCGTCAGCGAGCATCGAGCCGGACGTCTTGAGGATGTCGGCGGCACGGTCGGGGGAGGTGAAGACCGCGTACGCGGCGAACGCGACGAGGACCCAGAGCAGGACCTTCTTCACGCGCTGCATGTCGTCTCCTAGGGCATCTGGGGGGCTTCGGGCAGACAAGTGGCGTGCCGTGCAGGGCAAACCTCAACGACCCACGTTGCCAGATCTTCCCCGTGCCACGGGTGAGGCGCGCCGCGACCGGACCCGGCGGCACGGCATACCCCGGACCGGGCCCGCCGACCCCGGACCGGTCCGCGACGGCGCTCGCGGACCCCGCGCGGGTCAGACGACGCCGTAGAGGCGGTCGCCCGCGTCCCCGAGCCCGGGCACGATGTAGCCCTTGTCGTTGAGCTTCTCGTCGAKGGCGCCGGTGACGATGGTGATCGGGATCTCGAGGTCCGCCAGGGCCTCCTCGACGTGCTTGATGCCCTCGGGGGCGGCGAGCAGGGTGACGGCCGTGATGTCGTCGGCGCCGCGGTCGGCGAGGTAGCGGATGGCGTCGACGAGGGTGCCGCCGGTCGCGAGCATCGGGTCGACCACGTAGCACTGGCGGCCCTTGAGGTCGTCGGGCAACCGGTTCGCGTAGGTGATGGCCTCGAGCGTCTCCTCGTTGCGCTGCATCCCGAGGAAGCCCACCTCGGCGCTCGGCAGCAGCCGCACCATGCCCTCGAGCATGCCCAGGCCCGCGCGCAGGATCGGCACGATGAGCGGCTTGGGGTTGGACAGCTTGATGCCTGTCGTCGGGGCCACGGGCGTCTCGATGTCGAACGGCTCGACCCGCACGTCGCGCGTGGCCTCGTAGGCCAGCAGCGTCACCAGCTCCTCGGCCAGCCGCCGGAAGGTCGGGCTGTCCGTGCGCTTGTCGCGCAGGTAGGTCAGCTTGTGCGTGATGAGCGGGTGGTCGGCAACGTGGACGCGCATAGGCGAAACTTAGCGCGTGACCCCACCACGCGGACCCTCGGTCGACGAGCGGTATGCCGCGTGGATGGGGCTCGCGCTCGACCTCGCCTCCGACGCGGCGGTGGGGGGCGACGTACCCGTGGGTGCCGTGGTCGTGTCTCCCGACGGCGAGGTGATCGGGCGCGGGCGGAACCTGCGCGAGGTCCTCGGCGACCCGACGGCGCACGCCGAGGTGGTGGCCCTGCGCGAGGCGGCCCAGCACGTGGGCGAGTGGCGGCTCGAGGGGTGCACGCTCGTCGTGACCCTGGAGCCCTGCCCGATGTGCGCCGGGGCCCTGCTGCTGTCGCGGGTGTCGCGGCTCGTGATCGGGGCCTGGGACCCGAAGCTGGGGGCGACCGGCTCGGTCTGGGACATCGTGCGCGACCGGCACGCCAACCACTTCGTCGAGGTCATCGGTGGGGTGCGCTCCTCAGAGTGCTCTCAGCTGTTGCTGTCATTCTTCGAGCGGCACCGCACGAGCGGGGCGCAGGACGGGCAGGACGACGGGCAGCTCGACGGGCGGATCGACGGGCAGGGGCAGCACGCGTGAGTGGTGTCGTCGACGGGCTCGTCCACACCGTGCTCGGGGCTCCGCCCTGGCTGGTCTACGTCATCGTCGGCCTGGTGGTCCTGGCGGAGGACGCGCTGTTCGTGGGGTTCGTGCTGCCCGGCGAGACGCTGGCGATCATCGGTGGCGTGACCGCCAGCATCGGCCACACGTCGCTGAGCGTGGTCCTGCTGGTCGTCGTGCTGGCGGCCGTGGTCGGCGACTCGATCGGGTACGAGATCGGCCGGCTCTTCGGGCCGCGGATCATCGGGCACCGGTTCTTCGACAAGCGCCGCGCGAGACTCGACTCGGCCCAGGACTTCCTGCGTCGACGGGGCGGCTCGGCGGTCTTCCTCGGTCGGTGGACGGCGTTCTTCCGGGCGGTCATGCCGGCGCTCGCCGGGCTGTCGGGCATGCGGTACCGCGTCTTCCTGCCGTGGAACGCCGTCGGTGGCATCGCCTGGGGTGGCGCAGCCGTGACCGCCGGCTACTTCGCGGGCGAGTCGTACCAGCGCGTCGAGACGTGGCTGGGGCAGGGCGCCGCAGTGGTCGTCGGCCTGGTCGTCCTCGTCGCGCTGGCGGTCTGGGCCGTCCGCCGCCACCGTCGCGAGGCTGCGGGTTAGGAGTCGGGCCCGGCGGCGGGTGGGGCGGGGGGTTCGGCGCCCCGGCGGGCGATTTCGTGAGCACTCCACCGCTCTAGTAACCTGCTCCGCGGTGGCGTGTCCGAGCGGCCTAAGGAGAACGCCTCGAAAGCGTTTGTGGGTGAAAGTCCACCGAGGGTTCAAATCCCTCCGCCACCGCCAGAACGCAGAAGGACCCGACGAGCTTGTCGTCGGGTCCTTCTGCGTTTCCCGGGCCTCGGCACGTTGCCGCGCCGACTGCACGTTGCCGCGAGCGCACCCGCGGCAACGTGCAGCACCCGCGGCAACGTGGGCCGGCCACGGGAGATCGGCTCGCGGACGTGGACCCGATTGGGGAATGCGGGGCACCACCGATAGCCTTGACCCAGATGGCGAGCACCGATGCCCGCCTCAGGTCGTCTGCTTCGCGCCCCAACTCTGGTTGGCGCCGTCAGCTCACAGTTCGCGTGAGTGGTCCAGCAACTGCGGCCACCCCCACTGCTGACGAAAGTTCTGTCGTGTCTGACACCCGTTCCACCGTGCCCTTCGCCGACCTCGGCGTCCCCTCGCGCCTCGTGCGCGCCCTCTCCGACGGCGGCATCCTCGAGCCGTTCCCGATCCAGGCCGCGACCCTGCCCGACTCGCTCGCCGGCCGCGACGTCCTCGGTCGTGGCCGCACGGGCAGCGGCAAGACGATCGCCTTCGCGCTGCCCACGATCGCCGCCCTCGCGAAGTCCGGCCGTCGCCGTAACCCCGGCCAGCCCCGCGCGCTCGTCCTCGTGCCGACCCGTGAGCTCGCGAACCAGGTGGCAGAGACCATCACCCCGCTCGCGACAGCCATGGACATGCGGACCATGACGATCTTCGGTGGCGTCGGCCAGAACCCCCAGGTCGCCACCCTGCGCAGGGGCGTCGACGTCGTCATCGCGACGCCGGGCCGCCTCGAGGACCTCATCGGCCAGGGCCACGTGCGGCTCGACGCCGTCGAGGTCTCGGTGCTCGACGAGGCCGACCACATGGCCGACCTGGGCTTCCTTCCCGCGGTCAAGCGCCTGCTCGACGCGACCCCGCGCGACACCCAGCGCCTCCTCTTCTCCGCGACGCTGGACAACGGCATCGACCAGCTGGTCCGCCGCTACCTCCACTCCCCGGTCACCCACTCGGTCGACAGCGCCGCGTCCCCGGTGCCGGCGATGGCGCACCACCTGTTCCACGTGAGCAGCGCCGACAAGGCCGACATCGTGCGCCAGCTGGTCGCCGGTCAGGGCCGCACCCTCGCGTTCACCCGCACCAAGCACGGCGCCAAGAAGCTCGCGAAGCAGCTGACCGCCTCGGGGATCCCCGCGGTCGAGCTGCACGGCAACCTGTCCCAGGGCGCTCGCCAGCGCAACCTCGCCGCCTTCGGTGAGGGCACGACCCGCGTCCTGGTCGCCACCGACATCGCGGCTCGCGGCATCCACGTCGACGACGTCTCGCTCGTCGTCCACGTCGACCCGCCGGCCGAGCACAAGGCCTACCTCCACCGTTCCGGGCGCACCGCGCGCGCCGGCGCCGAGGGCACGGTCGTCACCGTGAGCACCCCCGAGCAGCGTGGCGACACCCGCACGTTGATGCGCCAGGCCGGGATCAAGCCGACCACCGTCGACGTGACCCCCGGACACCCCGCCATCGGCGCGCTCACCGGCCCCGCCRCCGAGCTCGTCACCCCGGCACCCGTCCAGGCCCCGCAGCAGGGTCGCGGCGGTCAGGGTGGTGCCCGTCGTGGCGCCGCAGATCAGGGTGGCGGCCAGGGTGGCCGCGGCCAGCGTCGTACCCGCGACGAGAGCGGCTCCGCGGGCAGCCGCAGCCGTCGCGGCGGGTCGCAGTCGACCCGCGGCGAGTCGGCCCGGCCGCAGGAGTCGCGCCACCAGGGCGGCCGTTCGACCGGTTCGCCGCGCAGCTCGTCCGCTCGCCAGGGCGGCGCCACGCAGGGCACCTCACGCTCCGGCGGCATCGCCGGGTTCTCCTCGGGTCGCCGCGGCCGCTGAGCCGCGGCCGCTGAGCCGCGGCCGCTGAGCCGCGGCCGCTGAGCCACGGCCGCTGAGGCGCGGGCGCTGACGCGCACCCCTGGGTCGCGGGCGCTGAGCCGCCGCAGCGAAGGCGCCCCACGCCATACCGGTGGGGCCCCTGAGTCGCACACCGCCCAACCGCACGCAAGGCTGGGCCCATGCACGACGACACCGCGCTCACGGTCGGGCGGGTCACCCGCGTCCTGACCGAACGGGTCTGGCCGGCCGTCCACGCGCGGTCCGTGCCCTTCGAGGTCGCCGCCCACGTCCTTCCCGGAGAGCCGGTGCCCCCGCAGCAGGGCCTCGCCCTCGACTACGAGCCGTATGCCGTGGGGTCGCCGTGGGGCCGCGCGTGGGGGACCACGTGGTTCCGGCTCGTCGCGCAGGTGCCGCCCGAGTGGGCGGGGCTGCGGGTCGAGGCCGTCGTCGACCTCGGGTTCGACCCTGCGGAGCCGGGCTTCCAGTGCGAGGGGCTGGTCTACCGTCCTGACGGCACCCCGGTGAAGGCCGTCAACCCGCGCAACCACTGGGCGCTGGTGTCGTCGAGGGCCGAGGCTGGGGACCGCATCGAGCTCTACGTCGAGGCGGCGTCCAACCCCGTGGTGCTGGGGCCCGACAGGTTCCGGCCGACGGTCCAGGGCGACCTGCGGACCGCGACGGCCGGCCTGCTGTACACGACGCGGCGGTTCGACCTGGCGGTGTTCGACGAGGAGGTCCACGCCCTGGCGCTCGACCTCGACGTGCTGCTGGGGTTGCAGGCCGAGCTCGCCGACGGGCAGAGGCGGATGCGGATCCTGCAGGCCCTCGACGACGCGCTCGACGCGCTCGACCTGGGCGACGTGTCCGGTTCGGCGCTCGCCGCACGCCGGGTCCTCGCTTCCGTTCTGGCGAGCCCGGCGGCCCACAGCAGCCACGTCGTGTCGGCTGTCGGGCACGCGCACATCGACTCCGCGTGGCTCTGGCCCACGCGTGAGACGGTGCGCAAGGTCGCCCGGACGACGGCCTCGATGACCGCCCTCATCGACGAGACGGACGACTTCGTGTTCGGCATGTCGAGCGCCCAGCAGTACGCCTGGGTCAAGGAGCACCGGCCGGAGGTGTGGTCGCGGGTCGTCGAGGCAGTCCGCGCCGGCCGCTTCCTGCCGCTGGGTGGCATGTGGGTCGAGAGCGACACCGTGATGCCGTCCGGCGAGTCGATGGTGCGGCAGTTCCTGTACGGGCAGGAGTTCTTCGAGACCGAGTTCGGCCAGCGGTGCCACGGGGTGTGGCTGCCCGACAGCTTCGGGTACTCGCCGGCCCTGCCCCAGCTGGTGCGCCGGGCCGGGTTCGACTGGTTCTTCACCCAGAAGATCTCCTGGAACCAGGTCAACACCTTCCCGCACCACACCTTCCTCTGGGAGGGCATCGACGGGTCGCGGGTCCTCACCCACTTCCCGCCGATGGACACCTACAACTCAGACCTGTCCGGTCGCGAGCTGGCGCTGGCCGAGAGGCAGTTCCGCGAGCACCGCATCGCCGGCGGGTCGGTCGCGCCGATCGGCTGGGGTGACGGCGGCGGCGGCACGACCCGCGAGATGACCGGGCGTGCCGAGCGGCTCGCCGACCTCGAGGGCAGCCCCCGGGTGCGGTGGGAGCACCCTGACGAGTTCTTTGGTCGCACCCGGCACGAGCTCGTCGACGGCGAGGGCAGGGCGCGCCCCGGGACGCCGGTGTGGGTCGGGGAGCTGTACCTCGAGCTGCACCGCGCCACGCTCACGTCGCAGCACCGCACCAAGCAGGGCAACCGGCGCTGCGAGCACCTGCTGGTCGAGGCCGAGCTCTGGGCGGCCACGGCAGCGGTGAGGACCGGTGCGGACTACCCCCACGACGAGCTCGACGCGTTGTGGAAGCAGGTGCTGCTCCAGCAGTTCCACGACATCCTCCCGGGGACGTCGATCGCGTGGGTGCACCGCGAGGCGGCCGAGGAGTACGCCCGCGTCGAGCGTGAGGCGCTGGCCCTGGTCGAGCGGTCGCTGGCCGCCCTCGTCGGTGGCGAGGGCGCAGGGCCGGCGCGGGTCGTCGTGAACGGAGCGGGCTGTGCGGCCGACGGCGTCGCCCCCGGCGCGGGGTCCCTGGTGGCCGACGCGACGACCGCCGATCCCGTGCTGGTCGAGCAGAGCGGCGGCGACGTGCTGCTCGACAACGGCGTCGTCCGGGTCGTGCTGTCCGCCCAGGGTCTCGTGACCTCCGCCGTCGACCTCGCGACCGGCCGGGAGGCGATCGCCCCAGGGGCTGCGGCGGGGCTGCTGCAGCTGCACCCCGACCTGCCCAACAAGTGGGACGCCTGGGACGTCGACCGGTTCTACCGCAACCGGGTCCGTGACGTCCGTGGAGTCGACGGCCTTGAGGCGACCGTGGATGACGACGGGGTCGCGACCGTCGTCGTGACGCGGACGATCTCGCCGAGTTCGACTGTGCGACAGGCGTTCTCGCTGGCCCCGGGGTCGAGGACGGTCCACGTCGAGCAGACCACTGACTGGCACGAGGTCGAGACCTTCCTCAAGGTAGCCTTCCCTCTCGACGTCCGCGCCGAGCACTCGGTTGCCGAGACGCAGTTCGGTCACCACCGGCGCCCGACCCACGTCAACACGAGCTGGGAGGCTGCCAAGTTCGAGACGTCCATGCACCGCTTCGTCCACGTCGGGGAGCCGGGCTTCGGGGTCGGGCTCGTCAACGACTCCACCTACGGCTACGACGTGGCGCGTGACTGGGCGGAGGACGGTGGGACGACGACGGTGCGGCTCTCCCTGCTGCGGGCACCCCGGTTCCCCGACCCGGAGACCGACCACGGCGAGCACAGCCACCGGTACGCCCTCGTGGTCGGCACCGACGTCGCCGGCGCCGCCGAGGAGGGAGTCAGGCTCAACACCCCAGTCCGGGTGGTGCCTGGCGACCACGGCTTCTCCCCGCTGGTCGGTGTCGACGGCGACGGCTTGACCCTCTCGAGCGTGAAGCTCGCCGCCGACCGGTCCGGGGATCTCGTGGTGCGGGTGCACGAGGCCCTCGGCGGACGCGCCAGCGGAGTGGTCCGCGTCGACTGCCCGGTGGCGTCGGTTGCCGAGGCGAGCCTCCTCGAGGAGCCCTTGGCGTCGGTCGAGCTCTCGCCCGCGGAGCCGGGAGCGGTGGAGGTGGCCCTCGGACCGTTCGAGGTGCGCACCCTGCGGTTCACCCGCCCCACCGGGTGAGCGTCGCGGGCACGCCCAGGGAGGGCCACGGGCAGGGCTGCGTGACCGGGCGGCATACGCCCGGGGGAGTATGCCGGGCTGCCCCCGGCGGGTGACGCCGTCGCCGACCGCGGCTGCCTAGGCTGGCGTCCATGCGACGTGCGGACGACCAGGCCTGGGGACCCCCGCCGTGGGTCGGGGAGCGTCGCGGCTGGGGGGCCGCCGGACCGCCGCTGGCGTTCCGCGTGGCCCTGTCGGTGTTCGTCGCCGTCATCCAGGTCGGCGGGACGTATGGCGCGTCGCACGGGCAGCCCGACCGTCGCCCCGTGGACGGGCTCGCCATCGCGCTGCTCCTCGTCGCGCCCGTCGCCCTGCTGGCGGTCCGGCGCTGGACCGTCCCCGCCGTCGCCGCGATCGGCGCCGCCGCGCTGGCCTTCGTCACGCTCGGCTACGCCTACGGCCCAGCCTTCCTCGGGCTGGCCATCGGGCTGGTCTCCGCGGTGGTCCGGGGCCACCGGATCGCCGCGTGGGCGGTGGCGCTGGCCGTGGTCGTCGGTGACGCGGCGGGCAAGCTGGTGTTCGACACAGCGCCGTGGTCGTGGGGCACGCAAGGAGCCATGGTCGCGTGGATGCTGGTCATCCTCTCGGTGGCCGAGGCCCTGAGGGCGGGGCGTGAGCGTGCGGCCGGCTACCGCGCCGCGGCCCGCGAGACCCGCCGCCGGCAGGCGGGCGAGGAGCGGCTGCGGATCGCCCAGGAGCTGCACGACGTCGTGGCGCACCACATGTCCCTGATCAACGTGCAGGCCGGGGTCGCGCTCCACCTCGCAGACCGCCGGCCCGAGAACGTCGAGCCCGCGCTGCGCGCCATCAAGGACGCCAGCCGCGAGGCCCTCACCGAGCTCCGCTCGCTCATCGACCTGCTGCGGGACGAGGAGAGCCCCGCTCCCCGGGCTCCCGCACCGACGCTCGCGAGCATCGACGACATCGTCGAGCGTTCGGCCCACGCGGGTCTGCGGGTGACGAAAACCATTGAGGGACAGGCTCGTCCGCTGCCAGCCGCGGTTGAGCTGGCGGCATACCGAATCGTCCAGGAAGCCATCACCAACGTCGTCCGGCACGCGCACGCGACGCGGGCCGACGTCACGCTGGGCTACGGTGCGCAGGTGCTCACGGTCGAGGTCGTCGATGACGGAGTGGGTGCCGACGCCCCGGTGCCGGGTAACGGGCTGCGCGGCATGCAGGAGCGGGCCCAGGCGCTGGGAGGGACGTTCGCCGTCGATCCGGCGGCGACCCGCGGGCTGCGCGTCGTGGCCACCCTCCCGGTGCGGAGCGCATCGTGATCACCGTCGTGCTGGCTGACGACCAGGCGCTGCTGCGCGCAGGCATCAGGGCGCTGCTGGATGCCGAGGACGGGATCCAGGTCGTGGGTGAGGCGGCTGACGGGGGCGAGGCGGTGCGGCTGGTCCGGGACCTGCGTCCCGACGTGGTGCTGATGGACATCCGGATGCCCGGCACCGACGGCCTCCAGGCCACGCGCGACATCGTGGCCGACCCGTCTCTGGCCGGGACCAAGGTGGTCATCCTCACGACCTTCGACCTCGACGAGTACGTCTTCGAGGCGGTGCGCATCGGCGCGAGCGGCTTCCTCGTCAAGGACACCGAGCCGGCCGAGCTGCTGCGCGGAGTCCGTGCAGTGGCCGGTGGCGACGCCCTGCTGAGTCCCGGCGTCACTCGTCGGCTGATCGGTGAGTTCGCCACCCGCAGCCGTGCCACCGCCGTACCTGCGGCAGACCGACTGGGTGGGCTGACCGAGCGTGAACGCGAGATCGTCGGCCTGGTCGGCGAGGGGCTGTCCAACGACGAGATCGCCGCGCGCCTGTTCCTCAGCCCGGCCACGGCCAAGACGCACGTGAGCCGCGCCATGGTCAAGCTGCACGTCCGGGACCGGGCCCAGCTCGTCGTCCTGGCGTACGAGAGCGGCCTCGTGACCCCGGGCTGGTCGCAGGGCTGACGCGCGGGGCGCACCCGGTTGCACCCGGCATACCTCCTGCGGCGCAGGTGAGGTGTCGCCGCTGGTGGGATTCGCGAAGGGCGCTGGTTTCCAAGGATGGAGGAGTCACAACCGATCCATCCAAGGAGTCACCATGACCACGCTTCTGACCGCCGCAGCCGCCACCGACCACTGGGACGGCCCCGGCGCCTGGTGGCCGATCCTCCCGCTGCTCTGGTTCCTGTTCATCGTCGCGCTGTTCGCGACCTTCGGCTTCTTCGGCCGTCGTCGCTGGGGTCGCATGCACGCCATGTCCGGTCAGCGAGCCGGAGAGGCGCGGCTGGCCGAGCGCTACGCCGCCGGCGAGATCGACGAGCAGGAGTACGAGCGCCGGCTGAGCACCCTCAAGCGCCTGGGCTCGGCATGACGGCACAGGACCCCGTCGTCGAGATCTCGGGTCTGACCAAGAGGTATGGCGACATCGCCGCGGTGGACGGTGTGGACCTCACCGTCCACCGCGGGGAGGTCTTCGGCTTCCTCGGCCCGAACGGCGCGGGCAAGACCACGACGCTGCGGGTGCTGCTCGGCCTGATCCGGCCCACTGCCGGCTCGGTCACGGTCCTCGGTCGCGGCGCGGGGGACCCGGATGCGTTGCGCCGCATCGGTGCGCTCATCGAGGGACCCGGGTTCTACCCCTACCTCACCGGACGCACCAACCTGCGCACGATGGCCAGGTATGCCGGTGTGCCGGCTTCCCGGGTCGACGAGGCGCTGTCGCTGGTCGGGCTCGCCGACCGGCGTGACGACAGGTACGCGGCGTACTCCCTCGGCATGAAGCAGCGCCTCGGAGTGGCTGCCGCGCTGCTGAAGGACCCCGAGCTGGTCGTCCTCGACGAGCCGACGAACGGCCTTGACCCGCAAGGGATGCGGGACATGCGCGCGCTCATCGCCGACCTGGGGCGACAGGGGCGGACCGTCATCCTGTCCAGCCACCTGCTCGCCGAGGTGCAACAGGTGTGTGGGCGGGTGGCCGTCATCGACCGCGGGCGGATCGTCCGCGAAGGCACCGTCGAGCAGCTGCGTGGCGAGGCCGAGCTGGAGGTCGTGGCCACCCCGTCCGACACCGCGGTGCGGGTGCTCACCGCGATGCCCTTCGTGGAGACGGTGCGGCGCGGTGAGGGGCAGATCCTGGTCAAGGCGCCCGCGGGTCACACCGCCGAGATCACGCGCGCGTTGGTCGAGGCCGGCGTCTCCGTCACGGGGCTGCAGCGCCGCGAACGCCAGCTCGAGGACGTCTTCCTCGACCTCACCACCCACCCCACCGACTCCCTGGAGGTCTCCCATGCCTGACGTCCTCGACGTCACCCGCGCCGAGCTCGGCAAGCTCGCACGTCGTCCGGCCGCCTGGTCGCTGCTGGCCACCGCCGTGGTGCTCAGCCAGGTCTTCGGCTACCTCATCCCGTACCTGTCGTCGCTCGACGGGACCGGTGGTGACTTCACCGACGGCGCGCCCCGCGCGCAGATCCTCGCGGGGATGGCACCCGCCCAGCTCGTCACCAACACCACCGCCGCCTTTCCCGTGTTCATCGGGGCGCTGGCCCTCGTGCTGGGCGCCCTCGTCGCGGGCGGTGAGTACACCGGGGGCACCCTCAAGACGCTCCTCACCCAAGGGCCTCGACGGGGCTCGGTCCTCGCCGGCCAGCTCGCGGCGCTGGCTGTCGCGGTGGGCCTCGGGGTCGTGGTCCTCGCGCTGACCGGGGCGGTGACCTCGCTCGGGATCGCGCTGTCCGAGGACACGCCCGTGGCGTGGCCGTCCGTCGCCGATCTCGCCACCGGCCTGGGGTCGGGGTGGGCCGTCGTGACCATGTGGGCGGTGCTCGGCGCTGTCCTGGCCGTGCTCCTGCGGTCGGTCGCGCTGCCGATCGGCCTCGGCGTCGTGTGGATCCTGGGCATCGAGAACCTGGTCTCAGCCGTCGCCGGCTCGACGCTCACCGCGCTGCAGGGCCTGCGGGATGTCCTGCCGGGAGTCAGCTCGGGCTCCCTGATCGTGTCGGTACTGCCGCCGACGTTCGGCGACCTCCCACCCGGGGTGTCGGCCGTCGTCAGCGGTCAGCGCGGTCTCGTGACCGTCGTGGCGTACCTGCTCCTGTCGGTCGTCGCGGGGCTGCTCGTCACTCGACGTCGCGATGTGGCGGCCTGACGTGACATGGTTCCCCCGTGACGACGGACCACGACACGAGGCTGGCCTGGCTGGCTGCGGAGGCTGACCGGCTGGTCGACTTCGCCCGGCGCGCGCACGATCCCCGAGGTGGCTTCGGCTGGCTCGGGGATCGCGGTGAGCTGACCGCGGGCACTCCGGTGCAGACCTGGGTCACTGCCCGGATGACCCACGTCTTCGCCCTGACCGCGCTGCGGGGCGATGCCACGGCCCGGCCGGAGGTCGACCACGGGGTGCGGGCCCTGCGCACCGGCCTGCGCGACGCCCGGCACGGCGGCTGGCTGTCCGAGTGGCCGGGCAGGGCTGCGTCACGGCCCAAGGAGGCCTACACGCACACCTTCGTGGTGCTGGCTGCCGCATCGGCCGCGGCCGCGGGTCACCCCGAGGCAGACGACCTGCTGACCGAGGCGCTCGACGTCGTGCAGACGCACTTCTGGGACGAGTCCGCCGGGCTGCTCGTCGACGAGTGCAGCTCCGACTGGTCGGTCCGCGACCCGTACCGCGGAGCCAACGCCAACATGCACGGTGTCGAGGCGTTCCTCGCGGCGGCCGACGTCACCGGTGACCCTCAGTGGCTGGAGCACGCGACGCGGATCACGACCCGCATGGTCGACGGCTTCGCCAGGGACCACGACTGGCTGCTCCCCGAGCACTTCGACGAGTCGTGGAACCCGTTGCTGGACTTCAACATCGACGAGCCAAGCCACCCGTTCCGCCCCTATGGCGCGACCATCGGGCACCTGCTGGAGTGGTCGCGGTTGTGCCTCCACCTCGGGGTCGCCCTGGGGGAGCAGGCGCCCAGCTGGCTGGCCCCCGCCGCGCGTGAGCTGTATGCCGCGGGGTTGCGTCACGGGTGGGCGGTGGACGGTGCGGACGGCTTCGTCTACACGGTCGGGTTCGACGGCCGTCCGGTGGTCCGTGAGCGGATGCACTGGGTCGCCGCCGAGGCCACCGCGACCGCGTGGAGCCTCTGGCTGCACACCGGAAACCCTTCGTACCGCAAGGATTTCCACCGGTTCTGGGACTTCATCGAGGCGCACCACGTCGACCGCGAGGGCGGGTCGTGGTGGCACGAGCTGGACCCGTCGAACCGGCCGTCGAGCCGCACGTGGTCGGGCAAGCCGGATGTCTACCACGCGTACCAGGCCGCCCTGCTCCCTCAGCTGCCCGCTGCCGCGAGCTTCGTCGCCGCGGTCCGAGACCCCTCCTGACCAGACCCCGAGGGGCCAGAGGCGGGCCCTGACACGAGTCCGACTCCACCGGGTGGACGATTGTCAGAACCGTTGGGAGGGAAGACAATCAAGGTGTTCGGCCCGCCTCGGATCGACGGACCGCCTTCAAGGAAAGGTGGTTGTGACCACCATGAAGCGATGGAACCATCCACAGGATCTCATTGCTCTGATCGCCGGCGCCTACGCAGCCCTCTCGCCGTGGTGGACCACCACGACTGACCGGGCGACCATGACCATGGTCGTGCTGGGTGCCGTCACTGCCGTCCTGGCTCTCATCGAGCTGGTCAGGCCGGACATGATGTCCATCGAGGGGCTGACCGCCCTGATGGGCGTCCTCATGATCGCGGCTCCGTGGGTCATGGGGTTCAGCGGTACCAGGCCGATGGCGTGGACCGCCTGGATCGCCGGGGCCGTCGTCCTGCTGGTGGGCGCAGCCGACCTCCAGGTCACGCGGTCGCACCACAGGGGAAAGATGGCGACCTCCCACTAGGCGCGCTCAGACGAGGCTGAGCAACGCCAGCGCATAGGCGCACTCGGGGTCGGGATGACTGAACGTGTCCCGGCCCCCTTCGCCGTCCACCTGCACGAGCCAGTCCTCGGCCTCCCGCTGCAGACCCGCGAACCGGTCGCCCAGCATCTCGCGCAGCTGGTCCTCACGCGGCAGCCACAGGGCGGTGTCGAGGGTGACCGAGTCGAGCGCCCACTCCGTCGTCCCGTTGAAGCCGAGCAGCGGCTGGCCGTGGAACGTGTGCACGTCGATCGTCAGGTGGCTGATCCAGAACACCTCACCCAGGACGTTCGGCTGGTCGATGGTGAACCGGTCGCCGGGCGCCGGCTGCCACAGGACACCGCCAGTGGCGAGGCTTCGGGCGAGCTCCACGGTGATCACGTCCCGAGCCTACGTCCCGGCGCGCGGGCATGCCGGACCAGACGGGCGGGCCCGCCGGACCAGACGGGCGAGGTATGCCCGACCAGACGGGCGAGGTATGCCGCGCGGCCAGCCGCACACGCGGCATACCTCCGTCCTCGGGCACCTCAGAGCAGGTCGAAGGCGCGCAGCTCGTCCTCGGTCATCAGGCGGGACCGGATGAGGAAGCGCACTCCCTCGGGGGCCTCGACCGAGAAGCCGCTGCCGCGCCCCGGCACGACGTCAACCGTGAGGTGGGTGTGCTTCCAGTACTCGTACTGGGAGACCGACATCCAGAACTCGATCGGGTCCAGCAGGCCGCCCACGGGCAGGTCGGCCAGGTGCACGTCCGCATCCCCGGTGATGAACTCCCCTGCCGGGTAACACATCGGGGCGCTGCCGTCACAACACCCGCCGGACTGGTGGAACATCAGCGGACCGTGCTTCACGGTGAGGCGGCGGAGCAGGTCCGCCGCCTCGGCCGTGAAGTCGACCCTGGACTGCTGGGTCGTGTCGGGCATCGGCTCAGAAGAACCCGAGCGCGTCGGGCGAGTAGGACACCAGCAGGTTCTTGGTCTGCTGGTAGTGGTCGAGCATCATCTTGTGGTTCTCGCGGCCGATGCCCGACTGCTTGTAGCCACCGAAGGCGGAGTGCGCCGGGTACTGGTGGTAGCAGTTGGTCCAGACGCGACCGGCCTTGATGCCGCGACCCATCCGGTAGGCGCGCGAGCCATCCCGCGTCCACACGCCGGCGCCGAGCCCGTAGAGCGTGTCGTTGGCGATCTCGAGCGCCTGCGCCTCGTCGGAGAAGCTGGTCAGGGACACGACCGGCCCGAAGATCTCCTCCTGGAAGATGCGCATCGAGTTGGTGCCCTCGAAGACGGTGGGGGTGACGTAGTAGCCGCCGGCGAGCTCGCCGTCGAGGACGTTGCGCTCACCACCCGTGAGGACCTTGGCACCCTCCTGACGGCCGATGTCGATGTAGGACAGGATCTTCTCGAGCTGGTCGTTGCTGGCCTGCGCGCCGATCATGGTGTCGGTGTCGAGCGGGTTGCCCTGCGTGACCTTCTCGACGCGCTCGATGGCGTCGGGCACGAAGTCGCTGTAGATCGACTGCTGAACCAGCGCCCTCGACGGGCAGGTGCAGACCTCGCCCTGGTTGAGGGCGAACATCGTGAAGCCCTCGAGGGCCTTGTCGTAGAAGGCGTCCGACGTGGCAGCGACGTCCTCGAAGAAGATGTTCGGGCTCTTGCCGCCGAGCTCGAGCGTCACCGGGATGATGTTCTGCGACGCGTACTGCATGATCAGGCGCCCGGTCGTGGTCTCGCCGGTGAAGGCGACCTTGGCGACGCGGGGGCTCGACGCGAGCGGCTTGCCGGCCTCGACCCCGAACCCGTTGACCACGTTGAGGACGCCTGCCGGCAGAAGGTCGCCGATGAGCTCCATGACCTTGAGGATCGACCAGGGCGTCTGCTCGGCGGGCTTGAGGACGACGGCGTTGCCCGCGGCCAGCGCGGGGGCGAGCTTCCACGTGGCCATGAGGATCGGGAAGTTCCACGGGATGATCTGCGCGACCACGCCCAGCGGCTCGTGGAAGTGGTAGGCGACGGTGTTCTCGTCGATCTCGGAGCTGCTGCCCTCCTGTCCGCGCAGGACCCCTGCGAAGTAGCGGAAGTGGTCCACGGCGAGGGGGAGGTCGGCGGCCAGGGTCTCGCGGACCGGCTTGCCGTTGTCCCACGTCTCGGCGATGGCCAGGGCCTCGAGGTTCTCCTCGATGCGGTCGGCGATCCGGTTGAGGATCAGCGAACGCTCGCCGAGAGAGGTCTTGCCCCAGGCGGGGGCTGCCGCGTGGGCCGCGTCGAGGGCGGCGTCGATGTCCTCGGCGGTGCCGCGCCCCACCTCGGTGAACGGTCGGCCGGTGACGGGCGAGATGTTCTCGAAGTACTCGCCCTTCTTGGGCTCGACCCAGTTGCCGCCGATGAAGTGCCCGTAGCGGGGCTCGACCGTGACCTTCGAGCCCTCGGTCCCGGGCGGTGCGTAGATCGTCATCGCTGTTCTCCCAACGTCCTTGGTGGTGCCCCGCTGTGGGGATGCCGTGACGGTAGTCAGCACAACGTTGCGACCACGTTGCACGCAGTGGAGACGGAGGTGTGCCGTGCCCTCGGCCGACGGCCGCGAGCGGGCGGGTCAGGCGGTGCCGAGCTCGTGGTCGAGCCGGGACAGCTGTCCCGTGACCAGCGGCCGCAGCGGGGACGTGGCGCCCAGGCAGCTGAGCTGGGCCTGCCACATCTCGTAGTCGTCGGCGCCCCACGCCGATCGGGTCCACGTCGACATGAGGTCGGGCTCCCGGCTGACCAGGACGGCGCGGCGCAGCTGGCCCTCCACGCTGCCGCGCAGCCGGGTCACGCCGGGAGCCGTCGAGCGTGGCAGCAGGGGGCCGCGGTACGCACGCAGGGCGTCGTCGACGGAGCCGGCAGCCAGGTGGGCCTCGACCGCCAGCCAGTCCGCGGTGATGTCGGCGCCCAGGCGGTACGGCCTCGACGCCAGCAGGTCGTCGCCGAGCAGTGACCGCAGCCGGTTGAGCTCGGCTCGCAGCGTCGAGGTGGTGACGTCCTCCTCGTAGAGCAGCACGGCCAGCTCGTCTCCGGACAGGCCTCGCGGCGCCGCGGCGAGGAGCAGCACGATCTCACTGTGTCGGGGGCTGAGCCGGATGGTGGTGCGCGCACCGCGCCCGTCGTCCACCGACAGCAGCGCGTCGTCGCGACCCAGGCAGTGCAGCCCGAGCGAGAGGCCCGCGCCGGGGGCTCGCATCGGCTCCTGCTGCCGCCGGCTGAGCAGCTCGCGGGCGAGCTCGGCCTCGGCCATGCGGGCAGCCGCGCGCACCATCGCCATCGTCTGCGGCACGACGATCTGCTCACCGCCGGTGATGTCGAGCACCCCGAGGAGGGCAGCGTTGGCAGGGTCGTGGATCGGCGTCGCTGCACAGCTCCAGTGCTGCACCGACCTGCGGAAGTGCTCGGCGCCGATGATGTTGACCGGCTGGTCGAGCGCCAGGGCCATGCCGGGGGCGTTGGTGCCGGCGAGCCGCTCGTCCCAGTTGCTCCCCTCGACGAACCCGATGCTCTCCGCGCGGCGCAGGACGCCCGGGGTGCCGCAGACCCAGAGCAACTGGCCGGCCGCATCCGAGACCGCCATGATCGCGTCGCACTCGCGAGCCGCCCGACCCAGCACGTCGTCGAGGAGCGGGAAGACCTGCGCGAGCGGGTGCGCCTGCCGGGCGTCGCGCAGGACGTCCTGGGCGAGGGTGATCGGCGCGTCGACCCGGTCCGCCTCGACGCCGGCCGCGGCAGAGCGGACCCACGAGTCCGCCACCTGGGCGCGTACGGCCGTCATCGGTCTCACCCGGACAGTCTCCGGGCCGGGCCGCGACTTGTCACCGGTCGTGCGGACGGAGGGGGGCGAACGGGCGGTCCGGGCCGGTGGACGGTCGGGGGGCCTCAGCAGCCGGACGCGGACGGGGTCGCCGTGGTGCCGGCGGGCATCGTGGCACCGGGCTTCGCCCCAGCCGTCGTCGCGGCCGGTTTGGAGGCGGCAGGTTTGGACGCGGCGGGTTTGGACGTGGCTGGTTTGGAGGCGGCTTTGGCGGTGGGTTTCGGGGCCGCGGCCAGGGCCGTGAACTTCTCGCCGAGGACGAGGTCGACCGAGCCGTCGACGCGCGCGTCCTGCACGCCCTTGGCTCCCTTGACGAGGGCGATCACCAGCTTGCCCGCGGGGGCGCCGGTCTTGCCGTAACGGACCTCGGCCGTCCCCACGACCTGCCGGGCGAGCGGGTCGTTCGACACCGTCGACACCTTGAAGCCTCGCTTGCGCACCTCGGTCGCGGTCCTGGCGGCCAGCCCGCTGCGCTCGGTCGCGTTGTAGACGTTGACCGTGATCTTGCCCGGCGCGGGTGCCGTGGCCGTCGTGGTGCACGACGTGACCGGGGTGGCCCGGGGCCCACCCGAGGTGCGGTAGTACGAGTAGGCGTACCAGAAGGCGAAGAACAGCATGAGCGCCACGACCGCGAGAGTGATGAGCGCGCGACGACGGCGAGCGCGGCGCGACGACGACGCCCCCGACTCCACCACGTAGCTCACGGCCCACCTCCGGTCAGCGCTGGACGGACCACCATCGGGTCCAGCGGTGCTGGGGGTCAGTCAAGCACGAGCACGCGCGCATGCAGGGTAGGTCG
The DNA here is from genome assembly GCF_056403935.1 of Pedococcus sp. P2_E4. NCBI lineage: Bacteria > Bacillati > Actinomycetota > Actinomycetes > Micrococcales > Intrasporangiaceae > Pedococcus > Pedococcus sp. P2_E4. The sequence continues at coordinate 88,850 of NZ_JBFUEO010000011.1, forward strand.
CTGCTGAAGGGCGGCACGCAGTGCACGGTGCAGGCCGTCCTCGAGGTAGAGCGTCCCCTGCCACTCCACGACGTGCGCGAACAGGTCGCCGTAGAACGTCGAGTCCTCGGACAGCAGCAGGTGCAGGTCGAGGTTGCGCTTGGTCGTGACCAGCTCGTCGAGGCGCACCAGCCGCGGGGGCACGTCGGCCCAGTCGCGAGGAGACTCCTTGCCGTGCTCCGGATACGGGCGTCCCTCGCCCACCTTCTTGAAGATCACCCAGCCACCATAGGGGTATGCCGGGTGCCCGGCGACGCACACTTCGCACCTGCCCCGGCGGTGGGGACCCGCACTAGAGTGCCGATCGTGACCGAGAACGCGACGCCAGCGCAGCCCGACCAGCCCGCCGCCGCGAAGGATGCCCCACCGCCGGCATCCAACGCCCAGGTCGACGAGATCCGCGCGGGCTATGCCTTCGAGGGGGGCGCCCTCCACTTCGGGGCCGCGGTCGTCGACGGCACGGCATACCCCGATGCGCCAGTGCGCATCCCGCTCTCGACCCTCAACCGGCACGGTCTGGTGGCGGGGGCCACGGGCACGGGCAAGACCAAGACGCTGCAGCTCATGGCCGAGCAGCTGTCCGGACAGGGCGTCCCGGTGTTCCTCGCGGACATCAAGGGGGACCTGTCCGGGCTGGCCACGGCCGGCCAGCCGAACGACCGGGTGACCACACGCGCGGCCGACGTGGGCCAGCAGTGGGTCGGTACGGCATACCCCACCGAGTTCCTCTCGCTCGGCGGGCTCGGCCACGGCATCCCGATCCGCGCGACGATCACGTCCTTCGGGCCCACGTTGCTCGCAAAGGTGCTGGGGCTCAACGAGACCCAGGAGTCCAGCCTCGGGCTCGTCTTCCACTACGCCGACAAGAACGGCCTCGCACTGCTTGACATCAAGGACCTGCGTGAGGTCATCGCGTTCCTCACGTCCGACGAGGGCAAGGCCGACCTCAAGGGCCTCGGGGGTCTGTCCTCTGCCACTGCCGGGGTGATCCTGCGCGAGCTCATCGCGTTCTCCGACCAGGGCGCCGAGGCGTTCTTCGGGGAGCCGGAGTTCGACACCCAGGACCTGCTGCGCACCGCCGCCGACGGCAAGGGCCTGGTCACCTGCCTCGAGCTGCCTGCCGTGCAGGACCGGCCCGCGCTGTTCTCGACCTTCCTCATGTGGATGCTGGCCGACCTGTTCCACGACCTGCCCGAGGTCGGCGACGTCGACAAGCCCAAGCTGGTCTTCTTCTTCGACGAGGCCCACCTGCTGTTCAACGACGCCAGCAAGGCGTTCCAGGACGCCATCGAGCAGACCGTGCGGCTCATCAGGTCCAAGGGGGTCGGCGTCTTCTTCGTGACGCAGTCGCCCAAGGACGTTCCGGGCGACGTGCTCGCCCAGCTCGGCAACCGGGTCCAGCACGCCCTGCGCGCGTTCACCCCGGACGACGCCAAGGCGCTCAAGGCGGCCGTGTCGACCTACCCGCACAGCGGCTATGACCTGGCCAAGCTGCTGACGTCGCTCGGCACCGGTGAGGCCGTGGTCACCGTGCTCTCCGAGAGGGGGGCGCCGACCCCGGTGGCCTGGACCCGGATGATCGCGCCGCAGTCACTGATGGCACCGTCCGACGACGCCACCGTCTCGCAGGTGATCGCGGCGTCCGCGCTCGGCTCGAAGTACGCCGAGATGGTCGACCGCGAGTCGGCCTACGAGAAGCTGCAGGCGCGGCTCAAGGCGGCTCCCACCCCGGAGGAGGCCCCTGCCCCGGCACCCCGGGCCGAGGCACCCCGGGCGGAGGCGCCGGCCCGCGCCCCGAGGGCGGCCAAGGAGGAGCCGAGCATGGTCGAGCAGGTCGTGAAGTCGACCGCCTTCAAGTCGATGATCCGCTCGGCCGGCACCGTCATCGGGCGCGAGATCACCCGCTCGATCTTCGGCACCGCCCGCCGCTCCCGCTAGCGAGCACGCTCACGTCACGTCTGTGCGCCTGGCCCACGAAACGTCGCGGGTCAGGCGCACTGTCGTGGGCCAGCCGGGGCGGGGGCGTCAGCCCAGGAGCCAGGCCACCAGGACGATCACGGGCACTGCGCCGACCGTCGTGATGAGGATCGTGTCGCGGGCGAGCACCGTCGCGCGGTTGTAGCGGGTGGCGTGCACGAAGATGTTCTGCGCCGTCGGCAGGGCCGAGGTGACCACGATTGCCAGCAGCGCGTGACCGTCGACCCCGAGCAGCACGCTCGCGACGAACCACGCGACGACCGGCTGGGCCGCGAGCTTGAGCGCCGAGATGGTGGCCAGCTCCGTCACCGAGCCGGCGCGGCCGAGACCGGGTCCGAGCCGCAGCGCGATCCCGTAGGCCACCAGCATGCAGGGGACCGCCATGTCTCCCAGCAGCCCCAGGGGAGCGGCGACGACCGTGGGCAGCGTCCACCCGGTGAGCGACAGGGCGACCCCGAGCAGCGACCCGACGGTGAGTGGGTTCCGCAGCGGCCGCGACAGCAGGTCCCACCAGCGCGCTGCCCCTCCCCGCGCGTCGGCGTCGAGGAAGCCGAGCGCCAGCGGTTGGAGCACGAGCAGCTGCACCAGCAGGGTCGGCGCCACGAAGGCCGCGTCCCCGAGGACATAGCTCGCCACCGGGATGCCCAGGTTGCCGGCGTTGACGTATGACGCGGACAGGGCGCCGATCGTGGTGTGGCCCAGGGAGCGGTGCCAGACGACCCGCGCCAGGGCGATGTAGACACCGGCGGCGACCACGACACCGGCGAGCGAGGCGATCAGGTTGGCCGACAGCACCTGGTGGACGTCCGCGCGGGAGAGCGTGATGACCATGAGGGCAGGGCTCGCCACGAAGAAGGCGATCCGCGAGAGCACCTGCTGTGCACCGAGGTCGACGACCTTGAGGTGGGCCAGCAGCGCGCCCACGGCGATGACGATGCCGATCGTCGCGAACCCGTTGAGAACTCCCTGCACGCCGACAGGCTAGGCGGGTGGCGACAGCACCGGGGCCAGGGTCTCGAGGACTGAGGCGTCCTCGATCGTGCCCGGCACGACGGGTGTCCGGCCGTCGGCCAGCTCGCGCATGGTCTTGCGCAGGATCTTGCCGGACCGGGTCTTGGGCAGGGCGGCGACCACGTCGACCCGTTGGAGTGAGGCGATGGCCCCGACCTCGGAACGCACGCGCGCCTTGAGCTCCTCGGCGATCCGGGCACCGTCAGCGGCGGCGTCCACGCCGGCCTTGAGCACGACCAGCGCGCGCGGCACCTGGCCCTTGAGCTCGTCGGCGACCCCGATGACGGCGCACTCCGCGACGGCCGGGTGGCCCGCGAGCGCTGCCTCGATCGAGCCGGTCGACAGCCGGTGGCCGGCGACGTTGAGCACGTCGTCGGTCCGCCCCATGACGTACAGGTAGCCGTCGTCGTCGAGCAGGCCACCGTCACCCGTCAGGTAGTAGCCGTCGAACGCGGACAGGTAGCCGGCGACGTACCGCTCGTCGTCGCCCCACAGGGTCGGCAGGGTGCCGGGCGGGAGCGGGAGCCTGATGCAGATCGCGCCCTCCTGGCCCGCGGGCAAAGGTGCACCGTTCTCACCGAGCACCTCCACGGCATACCCGGGCACGGGCACCGTCGGGGAGCCCGCCTTGATCGGCATCGGCTCGAGCCCCCGCAGGTTCGCGGCGATCGGCCACCCGGTCTCGGTCTGCCACCAGTTGTCGACGACGGGGACGCCGAGCCGCGCGGTCGCCCACCCGTAGGTGTCCGGGTCGAGCCGCTCCCCGGCGAGGAACACGGTCTCGAGCGACGAGAGGTCGTGGTCGCGGACGAGGGTGCCTTCGGGGTCCTCCCGCTTGATGGCGCGGTATGCCGTGGGGGCGGTGAACATCGCCTTGACGCCGTAGTCGGCGATGACCCGCCAGAAGGCCCCAGCGTCCGGGGTGCCGACCGGCTTGCCCTCGTAGAGCACCGTGGTCGCGCCCGTCAGCAGGGGCGCGTAGACGATGTAGGAGTGGCCGACCACCCAGCCGACGTCGCTGGCGGTGAACCAGGTGTCGCCCGGGCCGATGCCGTAGACGTTGCCCATCGACCAGCGCAGGGCGACGGCGTGGCCGCCGTTGTCGCGCACGATGCCCTTGGGCCGGCCGGTGGTCCCTGAGGTGTAGAGGATGTAGAGCGGGTCGGTGGCGGCCACCTCGACGCAGTCGGCCGGCTCGGCGTCGGCCACGAGCTCCGCCCAGTCGAGCTCCTCCCAGTCGGTGTCGCGCTCGCCCACCGCCGCCCGCGCCTGGGGACGCTGCAGGACGATGACGCTCTCGGGCTTGTGGCTGCTGCGGTCCAGGGCGGCGTCGAGCAGCGGCTTGTACTCGATGACCCGAGTGGTCTCCACGCCGCAGCTCGCCGTGACGACCACGGTCGGCTTGGCGTCGTCGATCCGGGCCGCGAGCTCGCCCGCGGCGAAGCCCCCGAAGACGACGGAGTGGATGGCCCCCAGCCGAGCGCAGGCCAGCATCGCGACGACGGCCTCCGGCACCATCGGCATGTAGATGACGACCCGGTCTCCCTTGTCCACCCCGATGGACGACAGCGCCCCGGCGAACGTCGCCACCTCGTCGAGGAGCTCGGCGTACGTCAGCGTCCGCTGGGTCCCTGTCACGGGGCTGTCGTAGTGCAGCGCCGGCTGCGCTCCCCGGCCTGCGGCGACGTGCCGGTCGAGGGCGTTGAAGCAGGTGTTCAGCGTGCCGTCAGGGAACCAGCGGTAGAACGGCGGGCGGTCGTCGTCGAGGATGCGGCGTGGTGGGGTGACCCAGTCGATGGCCTCGGCGGCCACGCGCCAGAACCCCTCGGGGTCGGTGATGCTCTGCTCGTATGCCGCCTGGTACGCGCCGTCGCCCATGTCGCCATCGTGCGGCTTGGCGCGGGCCACCGCCAGTGCGGCGGGCCGGTCGCGCGGTGGACGACCACGGCCGGGCGGCGAGCGGCGAGCTGCGAACGGCGGACCGTCAGTCCTCGGGGGTGGTCTGGAACGTGATGTAGGCGCTGGAGTCCCGGTGCCACAGCCTGACCAGGGCCCAGGCGCCGATGAACAGCTGCGCCAGGGCGAGGGCCCGCGCGAACGGGCCCGCCGTGGCCAGCAGGCCCCCGGCGAAGACCCCGAACGACAGGGCCCACAACAGGCACGCGATCCACCGCCCCCACCGCGAGCCGCGCAGCGTGACCCGTGACATCACGACCCAGAGGACGGCGCCGATGATGCCGGCGATGGTGGAGGTGGTGAGGCTCACGGAGACGACGCGGTCGAGGTCGGCGCCGGTGACGTCGATCCCCTGGGCGGTGGCCTCACGGGCGAACGCGGCACGCAGGTCCGCGCGGGTGGCGAAGGCGCGGACCACCTCGACCACGCTGAGCAGCGCCCCGAACTGCATGAGCCGCGCCGCCTCGAGGATCGAGCGCGGGGGGACCAGCGGCGTGGTCGGGCGCCACAGCGTCGGGTCCGGTCTGCCGTCGCCCGGGCCGTCGGGGCTCAGGACCCCGCGCCAGCGAATCGTCCGTGCCATGTGGGTCACCCGGTCCCTTCGGTCCTGCTCGTTCACGCGCCGTCTTCTGCAGAGTCTGTCGCAGGTCGGCGCCTCCCCCGTGCCGCACCCGGAATGTGGTCCCTCGACTGTCGGGCCACGGGGCAGCCGCAAACCCCTGCGAACCCGGTGACGTCCGACCCCGTCAGGTGCCGACGGGGTCGGGCAGGTTCAGCTGCGCCAGGACTGCCGTGCTCCCCAGCCGCAGCTGCGCGGTGTACCAGCGCTCGTCGGTGAACCTGCCGCAGAGCTGGGCGGTCGCGGCGAGGCCGGGGCACTGGAGGTTGTGGACGTCGCCGCCCTTGACCTCCACGATGACGGGCAACGACCCCAGCCCCGTGCGCGTGCTGATGGGCGGGAGGAGCACGAGCACCCTGCCGGGCACTGACGGGACGCTGCGGATGGTCGCCCCCTCGAGGCGGTAGCGCATCGCCACGGCCCGGGTGTCCGAGGGGAGGACGATGGTCGTGGCCCGCGAGAGCGTGGCCGGTCCGCTGCTCACGACGTTGTCGTCCGCCACCACCTGGAGGCCTGTGACCTTCACGCCCTCGGGCGCCACCGAGGAGGGCATCCCCTTGGTCGTCGGGGGAGCCAGGGTCAGGGCGGGGGCGATGTCCTCGAACCGCACGCGCTCGACGACCTCGAGGCTTCCCGACGGGTCAGCAGCCACCTGCACGAGCACGCCGGGCGTCGTGAGGCCGGGGCCGGTGTCTCCCCCGGGCGTGTAGCCGGTGCCCGCCGTCGTGGGGGCCGTGGTCGGGGCCGAGGGGGCTGAGGTCGGGAGCCCGTTGGTGGGACGCACGGGCCCGACGGTCGCGGTCGTGCCCGGGGGCGTGTCCGCGGCGACTCCCTCGAGGGCGGCCCGACCGCCGAGGAAGACCCCGACGAGACACAGCAGCACCAGGGCAGCCAGCGCCGGCAGCTGCCAGCCCGGGCGCGAGCCGTCCGGCGGCCCAGCGGGCGCGACGTATGGC